>NZ_JASJFF010001289.1:0-6956 GCF_030065435.1 Microcystis sp. M53603_WE2 | reverse complement strand
TTGAGGGGGTCAATTACCTAATTTTCAGGGAAAAAGTACCTGAATTTCCCCCTGATCACTCCCATGCCAGGCACTTTTGGATTTCAAAAAGGTCTAAAAGTCTTATCCAACAAGGTTTTTAGATTTATTCAGCAAACCCTACCTATTTCTTGGATCAAGGGAACGAACGACAAAAATACCGATGGCTTTGTCCACTTTAGTGATATATTTTTCTAGGTCTTTAGCAATGGTAACTTGACCAGCAGGAGAGGCATGAATTAAGCCAATTTTGCCATCGGCAAAGCGATAAACTAGACCGGTATGGGTGGTATCTAAACCAGCGATATTAGTCACGACACCGATAATATCGCCAGCTTGCAGTTGTGGATAAATATCTTTAATCTTAGCGGTGGGAATATAGGTTAAGGATAAGCTTTCTAATTGCCGTTCTAACTGTTGAATACAATGGTAATTACTTTGAGTTTTTAACTGGGGATATAGATGGCGGTTTTTGCTGATAAAGTTGAGCTTTTTGTCAAGAGTAATTCCTCCTAATTTGTGAGTAATATTTTCTAGATTGCCTCGTTTTTGGTTGTCATTAATCCAATCGGAAAAGTAATGCAGGCGACTACAATAACCGTCGAGAATACCGTGGCGATAACGCTGATTTAAAACCTGCTGACTAAAAGCAGAATACTGATAATTTTTTAAAGCAAAATTGTGACTCAAAGCGAGAACTGTTTCCACAAAGAGGACACAATCAAACTCTTTTAAAGAGATAAATAATTTTTCTGTAGGAGAGCGATCGAGTAATCCTGCTTGATATTTTGCTCCTAAAAATTGAGCGGCGATATTCTGGATTATATCGGCCATGGGTAAGCGATCGAGTTGTTGATTTTGGGCGTACTGCACCAGTTTTTGATAATTAGGATCGCTGACTTCTTGAGCAAGAATAGTTTCCGATCGAGCTATACTCAAGGGAATTAAAACAGGATTAATTAATAAATAGGGTAAAGTTATCCAATTAAAAAACATTGTCGATCGATTACTGAAAATAATAAGGGTTTATCACCGACTAATACACATTAACTATCGGAGTTATCAACTGTTAAAATCTGCCAGTATTAGTTATTATTGCTTCATGTATTTTACTATTTATTCTACATAAAATTATTGTCGATATCCTCAAGTTATTGAGGACGTTGAATCCCACCGCGACGTTTAACTTTAAACCCATATGAATAAATTTCAGGTATATTAATTCGATCATCAATCTGACTTTCCACCACACCCAATTGTATTAGATATTGCACAATCCCTTCAGGTTCCTGAACGGGAGGTTTGTTTTCTTTTTCAGGACTCCATTTAGTTGAGCGCACAGCCTCTAAAAAAGTTTCTTTCGGCATAGGAGTTTTTAACCCTTCTAAGTTAGTTTTTAGAGATTCTAACCAAGGATATTCTTCCTGTGCTAATTCTTTAATTCTATCCTCTGAAGTATCCATTAAAGCACTCTGGAGATCAGGGGGTTGTAGAAGGTATAGCTCGGTCAGTTGTTCAAAACGTTCTAATCTTTTGGCTGCCGCTAGGTCGAATAATTTTAGAAAAGAGCGAGGAGCAATTCTACCCCCAGTATCCTGAAGATGATTAGGTATCCATCGGTAGGTAATGCCTTTTTTAGGACTAACTCCCATATATTTACCGATCATTTTTTCGATTAATTCTTCAAATAATCGTTCATCACTACTAACATTCCATCCTAGTTGGGTTGAGCTTTCATAAATTAAATTAGGGATCATCTGTAAATAGTCTCTCATTTCTTGATCGGAATTAGCTAACCGTTTAATCCAGAGTTGATAGAGCCAAGAGCGTTGCCATTCTAGCCGATGGGATTGTAATTTAGAAGCATCAGGAAATCCCAAAAATTCCTCTCTAAATAGGTCGGTACGAAGAAATATTTTTGGTCGAATTCTCTCCCAACGACGAGAGCGATCGAGCCAAAAAGCTAATAATTCTCTAATCGGATTAGCTAGAGCATTATAAGTAGTCAATAACCGATCCAATTCATCATAAGTAATAAATAGCCATTGGTCAGAACTAATTAATTGTTCGTCTAATTTGTCAAGAACATAATTTAGATGTTCAAAATTATCTTTAACTAAAATTCTCCATTCTGATAAAAGCGATAACCTATTTTTAAGAATAGTAGTAATATTTGGATCCAATTCTTGACCTATAATGCTGGCAATATCAGATTCTTGTTCCTGTAAAATGACACCTAAAATCAATCCTAACCAGAAACTACGCCATTCAAGATTAGTAGCGTTTTGCATTTCTTTTTCTATAATTTCTGGTGACGGAAATCGTTTTGCAGTTTTGCGAGTGCGACCAAATCCTGCAATCCATCTGGTCTGATTTAAAGGAGCAAGACCTCGAATATTTAAACTATTAACTAAAGCTTCTCGTCCAGAGGGAATGGCTAGTAAACGAAATAATTCTGTTTTACCCACACCCCGACCACCTTGAATTAATAAAATGCTTGGCTCCAAAGCTTTTCTATAATCAACCACGGGTAAGAAATTTTTGAGAAATACGTCTTCATCATCACTTTCCTGTTCAGCAGTTGCTTTTCCAGGAGCAACTGCTCCCATTAATTCCAGTAACTTTTTTTTATCGAATTCAGCCATAATTTTTACCGATTGTTTATAATCACATCACGTCCAAATAATTGACAAAGCTTTTCAGCAATAGTTTGATAAGGAGAATCGGTCATAACTTTCACGAGATTTGCTAATCTCTCTTTTTCTTCTGGAGTATCGTGCCGTGAGTCACGAGTAAAGAGGGCAATATCTCCCCGCAGACTATTATCATAGGGGACAACTATCGGGAAAAATGGTGCATCAGTATCATTAGAGTTAGGGACATCTTCAGATTCAGTATAATAGTTTTCTTGGAAAATTGTATAGGCTCTTTGTCGAAAATTTCGTAACTCTCTTTCTCGGCCAACTGTTCCTAAAGATGGAGCGAGAGCATGAACTAAAATTAATGGTAAAGGATCCTCAGGGTTAGATAGGGCTAAATGTTGGATAACTTGGGTTAATCCTGCCCAACTTTGTCGAGATTCCGTACCAAAAATAACCACTGCATGGGAAAAATAAGTAATAGCTAAACCACCAATATCATGAAAACCTGCTCTTGCATCCATGAGAATAAAATCCAGTGGTCTGTTTAACCTTGCTATTTCTTCTAGCATTTGTTTTAAAATGCCTTGTAGTTGACCATTGACAAGATTTTGAAAGTCTAAACGAGCCAATTTTTCTAAATAATCTTGATCCACATTTCCTGCTGGTAGCAATTTTAAGATTTCACCTTCATCTCCTAACAAATTTGAGTCATTAATATCTTTTAAACTCAGTTTCCATTTGTCTTTTTGAACTTTCTTTTCTAGCAAATAGTCCATGACACCAGAATTAGCGGCAACATCTTTAGAAAAAATTGTGGCCAGACCGGGAGCTTCTAAATCAAGATCAACTATAGCGACTCGATGACCATTCCGCGCTAAAGTTAAGGCAGTAGCGGCAATAGTAGTGGTGCGACCAACTCCTCCTTTGAAGGAAAAAAAGGAGACAATAGCTGGTTTATATCCTTTTTCAACTTTTTCAAAATCCCAAGGCAGTTGCTGCCCAATTTTATTCTCTGTCCATGCTTGTTTAGCCAGATGACGTTCTAGAATATACCATTCCAAGCTTGGCGATTCATCGAACCAAGGTGCCTTAACTTTTTCCTTCATGATAAGATCAATCAGGGCTTTATAAGCATCTCCTTCTCCTTTTTGCCACCAAATATCACGGCCATAGTAATCCTCAAGTTTTTCAGACAGGAGTGTAGATAGATGGTTTTCTTCGTTTGATTCTATCTTGTCTTCCCCTTGTAACTCTAGAAATAAGCGAATTTTTCCCTCAACATCACGAATAATAATCACGGATTTTAGTTTGGCCACAAGAGAACCAAGACTGGAATCCTGAAAGCATTCCCTTACCCTAGCAAAAGTTTCACTAAAACTAATCATCAGAATCTTAAATATCCTTACTAGAAATATAACCGTTTAGCACTAATCTGGGAATAATATCTCGATAAATTTCTTCAGCACATTCAACGGCCAAGTTAGCCTGATCTTCAGTCCAATATCCAGATTGATAATATCTTCTTTCTGGGTGATTTTGCCCTAAGACAGTTCCCCGGATGCGAGAAACTGGTAACTGTTGCTCTAAACGAGGATAGAGAATTCCTAATCTTTCCCTCGCTTTACCTTCTAATTCCTTGAGATCATGTCCGAATTTTTTAGCGGCTTTTTGATCATTTTTAAAATACTGTTCTACTAAAAGCTTAAAAGCGCATTCTACTACATAACCAGCTAGGTAAATGGCATTGTCCCAACGGTTTTTAGACAGCAAAATTTTGGCATCTTGCAAATGTCGGCCTGCTGCACTAGCAAATAACTCGGTCATAGACGTATCGAATCAAATAAAAACTTTTTAGCCATAAACCAATTCTACCACCATAACGAAACTTTAAGAACTTTACTTCCTTATTGTTGATTTTTCAACCTAAACTTGCCAAATTTTCTGAAACTATTGCCTGATTTCCTCGCTATAATTAAGCTGTTGACTATCTAAATTACTCCTTAAGACTGCACTGGAGCGCCGGAGTTGCCAGTTCGAGCATTTGTACTAAAATTTCCAATAGGCAGTTTAAATCCAGTACAGCTTACCTGCTACTGAATCCTAACCCTAACAACAATTTTTGATTTTTACCAGAGGTCTAGGACAAGGACAAAAAGCTGATCTTGATTGAGTTATAGCACTTGCGGCCCTGTACGAGACGACCTCGAATCCTAACCCCGATCTTGAATAGGGACATCTCGTCTGAGGTGCTAATGAATAACACTTTTGGAATTAAAAGTCAATAGATTAAATATTAATTTTTGTAAAGAAAGGCCTGAGCATTTACTCAAAAAGCTCTTTACCATCTGTTACAAAATATGGCAAGATATTTATCAAATTGTGTCAAAACCCAGAGTAAATGCTCATTGGGGTGACATTTTCTGATACAAAACAGAAACATATATATCTAAACACCTTAAACAAAGGGCGATCGTCATCTGATGACGAAAATCACTTCATACCAGACTCAGCAATCCTAAGGAGAACCATCATATATGTTCACTCACGTCAAGTCCACCATTCGTCACATAGTTCCCGACGCGTTGAATGGTCGATCGCTGGTCAAGGTGGTCTATGTCGTGCTAGAACCTCAGTACCAAAGTGCGCTGAGTAGTGCGGTCAGGGAAATCAACGCTAACAACCGGAAACTAGCGATCGAAATTAGTGGTTATTTAATCGAAGAACTGCGCGATGGGGAAAATTATCGCAATTTTCAAGAGGATGTAGCCAAAGCTAATATTTTCATTGCTTCTCTCATCTTTATCGAAGATTTAGCCGATAAAGTTGTGGCCGCTGTCAGTCCCCATCGGGATAAATTAGACGCGGCGATTGTCTTTCCCTCCATGCCCCAGGTAATGCGCTTAAATAAATTAGGTTGCTTTTCCATGGCCCAATTGGGACAGTCTAAGAGTGTCATCGCTAACTTTATGAAAAAGCGCAGGGAAAACTCTGGCGCTGGTTTCCAAGATGCGATGTTAAAGTTATTGCGAACTTTACCGCAAGTCCTGAAATATCTCCCCATGGAAAAAGCTCAGGACGCACGCAACTTTATGTTAAGTTTCCAGTATTGGCTAGGGGGTTCGGCAGAAAATTTAGAGAACTTCCTGTTAATGTTGGCCGATAAGTACGTCTTCGATAACAAGGATGACAGCGTAGTTTACAAGGAACCGGTAGTTTATCCGGATCTGGGTATCTGGCATCCTTTATCCATGAAAATGTTCGAGGATGTCAAGGAATACTTCGCTTGGTACAATAACCGCAGTGATATTGCCGATGACTTAAAAGACCCCTTGGCTCCCTGTGTTGGCTTAATTTTACAGAGAACTCACCTCGTTACTGGTGATGACGCTCATTATGTCGCTCTCGTGCAGGAATTCGAGTCTATGGGTGCGCGAGTCCTTCCTGTTTTTGCCGGGGGATTAGATTTTTCTAAACCGGTAGAGGAATACTTCTGGGATAAAAGCTTAAAAGGAGTGGAAGCGGTTGCTATCGTTGATACGGTAATTTCCCTGACGGGATTTGCTTTAGTGGGGGGTCCAGCGCGACAAGATCATCCGAAAGCGATAGAATCCTTAAAACGTCTCAATCGTCCCTATATGTGCGCGTTACCGCTAGTTTTCCAAACCACCCAGGAATGGGAAGAAAGCGATTTGGGGTTACACCCGATTCAAGTGGCGCTACAGATTGCTATTCCGGAATTAGACGGTGCGATCGAACCTATTATATTATCGGGCCGGGATGGCGCGACGGGTAAAGCGATCGCTTTACAGGATCGGGTAGAAGCGATCGCTCAACGGGCGCTAAAATGGGCTACCCTAAGAAAGAAACCGAAACTCAATAAAAAAGTCGCCATCACCGTCTTTAGTTTCCCCCCCGATAAAGGGAATGTGGGAACCGCAGCCTATCTAGATGTGTTCGGTTCTATCTACGAGGTGATGCAAGCGTTACAAAATAATGGTTATGACTTGCAGGACTTACCCGCATCTCCCCGGGAACTGATGGAAGCGGTAATCCATGATGCCACCGCACAATACCATAGTCCGGAGCTAAATATCGCCTATCGGATGTCCGTACCGGAATACGAACGCTTAACCCCCTATTCCGTCCGTTTAGAGGAAAATTGGGGACCACCACCTGGACATCTCAACAGTGATGGACAAAATCTATTAATCTACGGCAAAGAATTCGGTAATGTCTTTATTGGGGTTCAACCTACTTTCGGTTATGAAGGGGATCCGATGCGTCTGCTATTTTCTC
>NZ_JASJFF010000313.1:0-11517 GCF_030065435.1 Microcystis sp. M53603_WE2 | reverse complement strand
TCTGTATTCATGATTCTACCGTTTAATTGTTTCTCTTTATTTTGCCTTAGCTAACGTTTTTAGTCTCTAAGCATTTATACTTATGGCAAAATTGGGATGCTCCCAAGTGACTTACCATTAACTTGGTTGAGTTTTTCGACTACAAATTGTGGGAGGTGAACTTTTTCCGCTCTAGCCTCACAACAATCCCTTACTGCTATCACAAAAGCTTTAGGTACGCTATCAAGTTGTTCGAGAAACTTTTGCCACTCTTCTTGTTTTTGATCTTTTGCATAAAGATCAACTAAATGCCAAGCTGCTAGATATTCTGCCAGAGGTTCAAGAATGAAATGAATTTTATCCTTAGAAGTTTGGTTCGTTTGAATGAGGTGTAGCTTTTCTTCTAAATATTCTAGTCGTTCTTCAGCATCATTACCTCCCAAAGTAACCAGTGCCTCCGAACGCATAATTTCTGAGGGTTGATAGCTATTCTTCAGGCAAGCCCAAGCTAGAGACTTGGCATCTTGATCGACAATGCGATCACCTGATCTGTTTTCTTCTTTAATTTCTCGGTTGAGTTCATCGAGGTATTTGAGCATTAATTCTGGAATATTATTCGGCAAAGTTAATTCTTGCGCCACTTTGACTTTCTTTTCAATTAACTGTTCGGCATATAATTTTACGAACATAGGTGTAATCCTTTTTTGACCGACAATTTCGGATAACTTAGCACAATCTTTATATAACTCCTTGTCAGTAAAGAGTTGCCGCACCCCTTTCTTAACTAAATAGGTTTCTAAAAAAGTAGAAATTTGACTTCCTGTAAGTTGACAAGGTTGGATCGTCAAAACACTACCCAAGGATTCTTCTTGCCGGGAGGTGACCACTAAAGTATGAACTGGAAAATCTGGCTGTCCAGGACGAATTAATTTGCGTGTAGTTTCACTCATTTCTGACAAATGATCTACAATGACCAATATTCGCTGCTTCATCAGCAGATGTTTAAGGAGTTCTGGAGAAACACTTTCTTCTGTAATTGCTGCTTCTAGTTGACCTCGAATAGCGGCTAAAAAAGGTTTTTCCCCTCCCGAATTATCAATCTCTATATTTTCTTCAATCAGCACCGGTAACATCCGATGTTTACAGAGACGCTCTTCTTTATTATCTGACATTGCCCATTGAGCAATTTGATAGGCTATACTGGTTTTTCCAACTCCACTTTCTCCCCAGATAAGCAGATGTCTTGGGAAAGATTCTTTTAAATCTTGACTGGTGAGTTGTTCAATCGTTGTCAGATTATCACCAGAATCAGTCTGGACAGGAAGGGGGACATAAATTGTATGATGCTGGACGGTAGGTTTATGAAGGAAGTCTTGTTTCACTTCTTTAAAGTATCTTTCTACCCATCGATCTAAAACTCTTGGATGATATTTTAAAAGTGGGAAGAAACTCAGAATTGATGCAATTGCCTTCGCTACAGGGTGAGCTTCAAAAGCAGGTTTCCAGATTTGTTCATCAATCTTAAGTAACCAGAGAGGAGAGAGCCAAAAAACTAGCAGATTGGTGAGAAATAAGCTACCAAAAATTTTAATATAAGGATGAGTAATAATACTTATCAGCCACTGTTGAGATACCTTATTTTGTCGTTCTTTAAGAAAATCTAGTCTTCGAGCAAGAATATCTTGTTGTTGCACGAATTTTTCTTTTTTTTCTTTGTCTTGCCATTCTGATTGATAAGCTGATTCCATTGCTTTTTTAGCATTCTCTAAATCCGTGATCGCTTGAGATAATCCGTCTGTCTCTTTCTGACGCTGATATTGATCCTGTAAGGAAGTTGCAATATTACTCAATCCAACAGATGAACTCACTCGCAAATCTTCATTTTTATCTTCTAGAAACTTGATTAATTCTTGTCGGCTACTAGAGGTATAGGGATCGATTTTACTTAAAGCTTCAACAGCATTATTTCGCACTGTCTGATCGGAGTCAGTTTGCAGCAATTTAATTAACACTTTTACAGCTTCTTCATCTCTCTTGCCAATACTATGAATTGCTTGAACTGCCACTTGACGAGCTGTATCATTGGGTTCATTTTTTACAATATCAATTAATTCAGGTAATGCTTTTTCAGCTTTATTACCCATTTTAATCAAAAGAGCGAAAGTTTGGGTTCGCAAAGTATAATTTTTGTCCTTCAAGAGAGGAATTAAGTTGTCTATGTCAATAACTTTTATATTGGATTTTGCATCTAATGTTTCTATAACTTTCTTGCGAACAAACCAAGCTGAATCATTCTTGACAGATGTATTCAGGGCAGTTTTAACACTTGTGTCTGTTGAGGTAATTCCTGCTAATACTTCAGCAGCACCTTGACGGACAAATCCATTGGGATCTGTTTCGAGCAGTTTAATAAGTTGAGGAACAGCTTTTTGTGATTCTTCTTTGTTTATTATACTTCCTAATGCTCCTGCTGCTGCTCTTTTTACATCGCTATCCTGATCATCTAGAGCTTTAATAAGATAGTCAACAGTTCCATTAGCATTAATTTTTCTGACAGCTTCGATCGCACTGCGGCGCACTTGCGGGTTTTCATCCTCGAAAGCAATCAATAGGTAGGGTTTAGCAGGTTCAGCTTCTGTGCCAACACCACCTAGTACGTCAGCAGATTGACTGCGTAATTCTGGGGGCAGCCGTTTATCATTGAGGACATTAATTAAAGCACACATGACATCTTCTTGCTTTAATTCTGGATACAGAAATTCCCCCCACTGCTTAATTGTCTCTAATTGGTCATTTTTTACCTCTTGATTGACAGGCTTTTTCTGATTTAGCCTGATTTTCAGTTTCTCTTCAATCAAAAACTTGACCTCTTCACTGTTGCAATTGAGTGCTAACCCTTTTTGGCTCAATGTTAGAGGGGATAAAAGACTCAACAGGGTGACAGCCATTACTTTCCAGACTTGAAGTCGAATCGGTTTCATATCGCTATCCTCCCTTGTTGAACCAGTTGAGAGAGATAATATCACCCCCCTCATTGAATTTTACCTCCCTTCCCGCAAATCTTCTCAAGTACAGCCACACCCTCCAAACACCCGCATCTTCTAGTTAATGAGCTTGGTATTGACGACCGGCGACCGGCTACCCAAAACGAAAAGATAACTGCTGTATTTAAATTTTTACAGTTTATTTTAAATAAATCAAGAGATTTAACCCCGGAATCGTGCGCGAGAGAGTCCAGATAAGGAGAGTGATATAAAAGATGCCGATACCCCATTGATACCAAACTAAAAAAGAAATGATAGCGGGTAATTCTCGATCGCGAACTCGCCAATCATTAAAGCCTAATTTTAGCAAATTATTGAGACTTAAATCGTAATAATTTAACCAATTCCAACGCTTTTGCCAAGAAATAGGAGTATAACGATCGCGAAAGAGGGGAAATTCGGGAACCACGGGTAAACGGGTGATTAATAAGCGTAATTGTCGCATACTACCATCTTGCAGAAAATAGGAACTATCCATTAAATCGTGATAGCGTCCCCGACGATAAAGTTCGATAATTAAAATTAGGGGTAAGGGGACAAGAATTAGGGCAATAGCTGTTAAAGTTAGGAGAGGACGACTGGCAGATTGCAGGATATTAAACACACCTGAAAGGGTGAGAATAATATAGCTAGTCACCATACAAAAGATTTCATAACGACTAGGAATTACTGGTTTAGGAGTGAGACGACGCACGCGATCAATTAACCAAAATAAACAGCCAAAATAGGCAAAAATTATGATTCCTGTACCGAAAACTAAACTAAAATTTGTACCATCTTGACTTAAGAGTAATAGTAAAGCAAGGAAAGAAGTATGCAGAAAATCAGCTAACCAAGTGAGGTTAATTAGGCGAATAATTGAGATATTATTTAGCTTTTGTTTTAACTGTTGAACTCGCAATTTTTCGGTTTTGTATTCAATTTGATTAGCATCGGCAATTTGTTCTAGGGAGCGAAAATTACGAACTAAATTTCTTAAAACTGTTTCATTTCCTGCTAGGGTTGGTAAATAAATTACTTGACCAATTACTCCTCTATCTCCTAGTATTTTCGCTTTATCGGAATCAAAAGCTAATCCTGATACACTCAAATAACCATTTTTAGTAAAAGTGGAATTACTAAAATCTACCTGATCTAAAAGTTTCAGATCTTGAAAACTAACCACACCATTAAAATAACTAGACCGAAAAGCACCCGATTTTTCAAAAGTGGCATTTCTAAAGGTTAATAAACTTAAAAATCTACTCTTAGAAAATATCGGACGATCTCGCCATTGACTTTGGGAAAAATTGGCTTCTTTTTCCCAGAAAGTACGGGTAAAATCTGCGGTTTTATCGTATTTAGTTTGATCAAAATAAGCTTCAGCAGTAAAATGACTGCCATGAAAGTTAGTAATACTTTTAAAATGGACTGTGCGAAAGATGGCTTTATTTAAAAATTGACTTTGACTAAAATTTACATCTCCCATAAAAGTGGCTTGGCTAAATTTAGCCACCCTCGCAAAACGGGATTCTAACCAATTACTTTCACGACTAAATTTTGCTTGCATTGCTTCGACAATTTGCAGAAAAAAAGTCTTAGAAAAGTCCACTTCTCCCATAAATACGGTTCCCTGCAACTTCACAGGTCCACGAAATACTGTGACATTAAAAACTGGTTCATCGCTATCGAATAAAAAATTTTCGTCCTGTTGTAATAACTGTTCTTCCGTGGGTGATAATAAGGTAGCGAGAGCCACTTTTGTTAAAGGAGTCGGTAAACCCAGACGGGAAGCGATAAAATTGCCTTGAATTAAGGAATTACTAAAATCTAAACCTAGGGGTTGTTTAGCGCGATTAATTTGACCTTGAATCTGTTGATAAAATTGTTCTTGCAGTTCCTTATTTTCATCGCGGATATCGATAACCAAATTGGCTAAATCGATGGTAGTCATCCCTTCTTTAAGGACGGGTGCGCTTAAACGTTCCTGCAATAAAGTTACTGTTAAAGGAAGTCTATCCATTACTGCCAAACTAGGGAGAGAATGTACAGAGAAAAACAGAAAAACAATGATTAGTAACCAGCAGCCTTTCAACAACGCACCCACGACAGTTATTTTCCTAAACAAGCTTGGATAGCCATTTCTAAATCCTCTTGGTTTAAATCGGTGATAACAAAGACTTCCTGCACACTTTTTCCTGTCCTCGCAATCACCTTAAAACCACCACGAATTGGTACTGATATCCGCAATTGTAACCGCGGACAATGACCTTTTGAGCGAGAAAGTACCCCCGGGGTGACAGTGGCGATTCCCTGATAGGTAATTAACTTTTCTAATACCGCAATCAACCCCGGAATATGAGTAGAATGATTCCAAACTAAACGACCATTATTCATAATTATGCGGCCTCTAGAGGAGCCATAGTTAATCCTTCCCGTCGCAATTGTTGGTGATAAAGTTCCGCTTGTTCTTGGGGACCTGTCCAGACAATTGCTTGTCCTTGGTAGTGAACTTGATTAGTTAATTCCCAAGCTCGATCGGTAGTCATATCCGGGATATATTTAATTAAACAATTGGCCACATGATCGAAGGTGTTAAAGTCATCGTTGAGAACAATAACTTTATAGTTGGGATAAGTCTTTTTGACCCCTTGGGTGGACTTATCTAAGGTGGTACTGGGTGCGCTGGACATAAAAGTTACAATAGGTCAAGGTTTTTGCAATTAAATTCGAGCATTTTGACAACAATTAAGCGGCAAAAGCCACAGAATTATTATTCAAAACCCGGTGATAGTAATTTAATAATTGTTTGGTGGCCGCTTGCCATGCCCATTTTTCCGCTTCTAGGCGCGCATTTCGTCGTAATTCCTCTCTTTCTGCCTTGGCGGTTAGTAATCTTTGGGTGGCACTAATTAAACCCTTCTCATCCCTAGGATCGAAGAGATGACCATTAACTCCATCGGTGACAATATCAGGAATTCCCCCCGAATTTGCCGCCACCACCGGACAACCGGCAGCCATGGATTCTAAGAGTACCAAACCGAGGGTTTCTGTGCGTGAGGGAAAAAGAAAAGCATCTGCGGAAGCAAAAGCGGAGGCTAATTCTAACCCCTGTAAATAACCGACAAAATGGGTATTTGTGTCGGCAAAATGACTTGTTAAAGCTTCCCGATGGGGACCATCTCCCACAATGGCAAATCTTGCTTCGGGAATCGCTTCTAATACTGGTTTAATGCGATCGATTTCTTTTTCGGCCGACACTCGACCAACATATAATAAGAGAGGACTATCGGGGTTATTTTGGGATAATTTCAGTCTCATAGCTGGGGATTTTAAATGAGGTTGAAATAATTCCGTATCGACTCCCCTTTGCCAAAGCTCTACTTTTTCAATGCCACGACTAGATAATTCTTGCACCATAGCGGTGGAAGTGCAGAGATTTAAACTTGCTTGATTGTGGGCCAGTTTTAATAATTCCCAGAGTAATCCTTCTAGGGAACCTAACCCATAGTGTTGTAGATATTGGGGGAGATGGGTATGATAGGAAGCGACGAGGGGAATGTTCATAGTTTTGGCAAAATAAATGCCTCCCACCCCTAAAACAGCGGGGTTAACCACATGAATAATATCAGGTTTAAACCTCTCTAAAGCTTGACCGACTGAAGGCCGGGGGAAAGCCATTTTTAATTCCGGATATAGGGGTAAGGGAATCCCTGTAACTCCATGAATTTTAGCACCTTTGTAATCCTTTAAACCGCCATCGGGAGAGAAAACTAATACCTGATGACCTAATCTTTGTAGGTGTTCCACGGTATGTTTAAGGCGGGTGACAATGCCATCGATTTTCGGTAAGAAAGTTTCTGTAAAAAGAGCAATTCGCATAGAGAAAACAAGGTTAAGTAATAATTAAGGACAAGCTTTTTTTGAGATAGCTAGGAATAATTACTGAATTTCTCAAGGCAATTAACTCCCCAATTAATCATAGATCAGAAAGGCCAAAGGTTTTAATCACTCGATCGCTACCTTCGATAACCACCGTCGCTCGATAATTATCGCCGATTGCCGCTGTCCATAATTGCCATTCCCCCGCCACATTGTCTAATTTTAAGGGATTGAGGCCCACTTCCACTTGATCGAGTCCCCCGCTAATTCCCGTTCCCAGTGCCTTTAAATAAGCCTCTTTTGCCGTCCATAACTGAAAAAATAACTTTTCCTTCTCTGCGGACTTTTCAACAAGCTCATGTTCCCTAGCACAAAAAAACCTTTTTGTCAAGCTATCTAAATCTTTCACCTCGCGCATTTTCTCTAAATCTACCCCGATGCGAGCGGTTAAAGTCAAGCCACAGATGGCCATATCTTCGGAATGGGAGAGATTAAACTGCAATTGATAGTTAATACTCGGTTTTCCCCGTTCGCTGTAGATAAACTCGATTTTTTCGGGACTTATCGCCAAATATGACCCTAAAATCTCCCGTAAACATCCCCTAGCCACCAAAAAACGCCGCTTGTGTTGGGGAAAATGGTAACGATTAGCTCTAATTATTTCATCTTCCGAGAGCAAAGAAGCCAGTTTTTCTAGTCTATCCCCAGAGGGATCGAGACTGATAAAATAGAGATGAACCTCATCGGTAGATATAAACATTAAACTCAGAAGCGATCAAATAATTAATTATCGGTAAATTTTACCGTAAAATGAGAATTGCCGACTCAAGAATTTATCCACCTTCTAACTTTTGACTTTGCAGCACACCTATGAACTTTTTTCATACTGAAGACCACCTCCAACAGTTCGGTACAGATATTTTAGAAACAACTTGGCGAGAATTTCCCCAATTAGCTCAAGAACAAATTGCCCTAACTTGGATAGTATATGATCCTCCCGTTATCGTCAACACGGGGGGAGCAATTTCTCACGAAGAATTCTGGAAATATTCCCCCCGCGGATTTAGCTATCGCGGACAAGAAAGAACCTATCCCGCTAGTTTAGTGAAATTATTTTATCTAGTAGCAATTCATGAGTGGTTAGAAGGGGGAATGATTCCCGAAAACACCGAATTAAATCGCGCCATTCGTGACATGATTGTTGACTCTGGTAATGATGCTACCAGTTTAGTTGTAGATCTGGTGACGGGAACCACTAGCGGTCCAGAAATTGCCGCCGGTCCCTTTGAAACTTGGAAGCAACAACGCAACATAGTTAATCGTTATTTTCAATCCCTAAATTGGCCAGAATTAGCGACAATTAACGTTAATCAAAAAACTTGGTCTGATGGTCCCTATGGACGTGAACGCGCTTTTTTAGGGGAATTAATGGAGAATCGCAATATGTTAACTAGCAATGCAGTGGCGCGTTTAATTCATACTATTGTCGGGGGGATTGCTGTTTCTTCCCAACGTTCCCAAATGATGATGTCTTTACTAAAACGAAGTCTTAATCCTGCTGATTGGACAAGTCAAGGAGATGATACACAAATCTTAGGATTTCTGGGACAAGGATTACCAGAAAATAGTCAAATTTGGTCAAAAGCTGGTTGGACAAGTCAAGTGCGTCACGATGCAGCCTATATTGAAATTCCCCATCATACTCCCTATCTCTTGGTGGTATTTACCGAGGGAAAAGATAACAGTCAAAATCGCTCAATTTTACCTTTTATTTCCCAGAAAGTAGCCGAGAAAATTATGCAGATCCATTAATTAAGCTGTGGGTAGGATGGTTTTCTCTGTCATTGCCAAAAGTGCTAGATAAACATCCTACTGCAATAAATCCGTAAATTTACCGATGTGCATCTCAATATACAGCTTTTCTGGGATAGATGGGGTTCGTTCTTGCAGCTGAAATACTTGATTAAGTAAGGATTTAGTCTGTGCTTCACCTTGACGGGAAAGGCCGTCATCATTTAAACTAACAATAAGTTGTTGTTAAGTAAGTAGTCGGAGATAAATTCTGTTGTCTATCTTAAGAAATGTAAATTACCACAATTCTTACTTAGTCCTGACTCCTGACTCCTGACTCCTGACTCCTTACCCCACAGTTAACTTTACTTTTGTCCAACTACTTATTTCCTCAAATGTGTGACTTTCAACCCTCACCATTGTCATAACGAAAGGGAAGTGGAGAGTAAATTAATTGTCCAGTATTTACTCCCCAAACTAGGCTACAATGCCGAACATTGGTATCAACAAGTTAGCTTCGGTAAAGTACGCTTAGATTTCCTTGTTTCCGCTCAAAAACCTATCAATAAAAGGCAGTTTTTATCCTCTCACTGTCTAATTGTCGAGGCTAAAAACCCCAGAGAAAAGCTCATCAATCATCGTCACCGCTTAGGTTATTATCTCAACTACTTTAAAGTGCAGTGGGGATTATTAACCAATGGTGATGAGATTCAACTTTATCGAAGAAAACCCGATAAAATTTATTTAGTTTTTAGATGTTCTGGGTTAGAAATTGCCTCTCACTTAGAACAGTTAAAATCTCTGATTGGCTACGAAACTTTATCCCTGGGTATTCCACCGCTTAATTCTCCAACAATCAACAACAAAAATCCCATGAAAACCATCGCAATTTATCATCATAAAGGTGGTGTTGGTAAAACCACCGTCGCTACCAATCTAGCGGCAGCCTTGAGTAAAAAAGGCAAGCGAGTATTATTGATTGATATTGATGCTCAAGCTAATAGTACCTTTGCCGTTGGTTTAATTAAGTTTCAATTCGATGATGACGATGATTTAAAAGATAAAAATGTCTTTCATTTACTCAATGATGGAGACATAACTTTTGTGCAAAATATTGTCAGAAAATCTCAGGGATTTAACCATCCAGAAATTGATGTAATTCCCGCTCATATTAGCTTAATTGAAAAACAAACTACCTTGACTAGATACGGGAGTTCTGACACAAGATTATCTAAAAAATTAGATAAAGTTAGAGATGATTATGACTTGGTTATTATTGATACCCCGCCATCCTTAGATTTTTATGCTCAAGCTGGTTTAATTGCTTCCGACTATCTGATTATTCCATCAGATCTTAAACCATTTTCTAATCAAGGTTTAAATAGTGTAAAAAATTTTATCAAGGAAGCAATTAACGAACCTCGTGAAAATTTAGGTAAAGAACCCCTAAAAATTTTAGGCGTTTTACCTTCCAAAATTTCTACCAATGCTCAATACTTAAGATTTAATTTTCCCAAACAAAAACAAGTAATTCCAGACAAATATGGTTTACCCTTGATGGAATCGACTATCTCGGAAAGAATGCCTTTATCTCGCTGTATAAATCAATCCTTTCCCGTGGGAGATTTAGAAATTCCTGCTCCCCAATCTATAATGGATTATGCCGAAAATCAAGGCGATGCGGGAGTATCAGCAGCAGAATTTGAAGCCTTAGCACTGGAAGTTTTAGCTAAAATAGGAGTTAAATAAATGTGGGATTTTTTACTAATTGATTTACAGGACGTGGTAGCCACTAAAGAGCGTTCTTATTTTCCAGAAACAGATTTACACAACTTAGCTAATCTTATTGTAGCAATGAAGGGCTTAATGCGTCCTGTCATTCTCAAAAAAATTGGCTTTGAACGCTTCCAGATTATTGAGGGAAATTTAGAGTATTATGCCTGTTTAATTGCTAAAGAAAAAGAACGCAGCCTAGAAACTATTAACGCTTTTGTGGTTGATAAAGAAGCGGAGAATATCGCTTTACAGCAAATACAGTTATTATCTCCTTCTCCTGGGTTAATTACCACTTCTGAAAAAATAGATAATCCTCTAGAATTGAGGATGAGTAATCTTGAAAAACGATTAGAAACCCAGTTACAAGCAATCCGAGAGGAGTACCAAAAAGAAATCAAAAGACTGGAAGAAAAAATTATTATTTCTCCTCCTCCTTCTGCTTCTCCTCCTCCTTCTCCTCCTTCTAAATCGATTTTAGAGCTTTTGAATAGCTGTGACGCTAATCAACTTAAAAAAGCGGGAATTCCACCAGCATCTGTTAATGAATTTCTGAAAAAACGTTCAGAAAAGCCCTTTGATTCTGTGGAAGATATACAGCGAGGAGTGACAGGAATTGGGCAAGTAAGGTTGGCTAAACTTGTCGATTATTTGCTGACTTCTAATTGATTTTTGTGGGTGTGTTGAGCTACTTTAACACACCCTACCGATGGATGTTATAATAATGGAAGATCAGTAAAAAAGCCTGATCCGATAGCGGGCAAAGATTAACTAAGTAGGTAGGTGTTAAAAATTGTCAGGCACCCCCCTTAATAAGGGGGGCAGGGGGGATCCCCCCGCCTATCGGCACCCCCCTTAATAAGGGGGGCAGGGGGGATCAAGGGCAAAATCTATCTTCTATTTAATTAGAAACACTTACCTAGAAGACGGGTGAAAAGAGAAAACTTATGACAACTACCCCAGTAATAGCTGCTTCTTTAACAATTCCTCCCCTAGAAAACGGCGATAAATTAACTCGATGGGAATTTGAACGACGTTATCAAGGGATGCCCCATCTCAAAAAAGCGGA
>NZ_JASJFF010000993.1:0-6013 GCF_030065435.1 Microcystis sp. M53603_WE2 | reverse complement strand
TTGCTAATAAACATAGCAAAATTATAGATGATTTCCTGACCTAAGATCACATTTTATTCTTTTTTCCACTTCAATCTAAGAATTGAGAAAAAAGCAAAACCTTATATTATACCATAAAAAAATTATGCAAGAGGTCTATTACCAAATAAGCGCAAACAAGAACCATTACTCAGTTTACAAACCGGGGGAGCAAATTTAAGAGGACTGATGCGAGTCCTGTTATTCAAACGCTTTGAATCTAGCGTTTATGCCTTCCAACAAACTGTTAAGAAATTACTGCAAGTCCATCAACGCTTTCGAGAAGCTTTACGCCAAGGAATTATCCCCGCCGGAGAAGAAGCTCAAGCAATTCTCTATGAGCCAAACAATGGGGAAGAACAAGACATTATCGATGCTTTGCGTCAGGCATCTGGGAAGTATGATCTAGCTGATTTTGATGCCACAATATTACAGAAACATCTTGAGCATGACATCCAATTGCTAGAGAAAATTTTGCACTTAGTTGAGCCAATTACTCCAGACAAAGATGCGAAATTACAAACCCTTAAAAGCTGGTTGAATAAACCTCCGCTGCAGGATAGCAAGTGCCTCATTTTTACTCAGTATGCTGATACCGCCTATTACTTATATCAAAACCTCAATCCTAACGGCGATCAAGACGATCTAGAAGTCATCTACAGTGGCGATAAAGATAAGGCGCGGGTAGTGGGAAGATTTGCCCCCAAAGCCAACAAATACTATAAATTACAACAGGGAGAGTCGGAAATCAAAACTTTAATTGCTACCGATGTTTTAGCCGAGGGTTTAAACCTACAAGATGGCCACCTGATTGTTAATTATGACCTGCATTGGAATCCCGTCCGACTCATTCAAAGGTTTGGTCGGATTGATCGGATTGGCAGCGAGAATGATGTGGTTTACGGCTTTAATTTTCTCCCAGAGACGGGATTGGAGCGGAATCTAGGATTACGGCAAAAACTCAAAAACCGCATTCAAGAAATTCATGAAACCATCGGTGAGGATGCGGCAATTCTTGACCCCACAGAACAGCTTAACGAAGAGGCTATGTATGCGATTTCTGAAAAAAGTGGCAGCCATCAATTAAGTTTGTTTGAAGATGAGGGAGAATTTCTCGACCTCAATGAAGCCGAAGAAATTCTCAGACAACTCCAGCGAGAAAATCCGGCTGAATACGAACGGATAGCTAACCTGCCTCACGGCATCCGAACGGCTCGCTTTTCTCTCAATAAGGGCATAATTGTCTTCTGTGAAGCTTCTTATCCTAACCGCAAAGATTGGAAGGGCTACCAGCAATTATATTGGCTCGATGAACAGGGAGAGATCAGATCAAAAGATACTGCCCGCATTTTAGGAATGCTCAAAACCAACCCAGAAGAAGCAGCACTGCCGCTGCCCAAAAATTACAACCAAGCAGTCATGCAAGTCAAGGTGAAATTTGCCCAAGAAGTCCAACACCGCCAATCGGAACGGGAGTACAGCCGTTCTCTGACTCAAGCACAGCGCTACGTCCTGCGAGAATTGGGACTACTGTTCAAAACCACGCAGGATGAAGAAATCCGCAAGCAGGTTAACCTATTAGAACAGGCCTTTCGCCAACCGATTACCACTGTACTCAAGCGCGAGTTAAACCTGATTAAGCGCCGTAGCCTGACAGGAGAAGCTTTGTTTAGCGAACTGAAGAAATTATATAGCCAACATGAGATGCGGGACTGGTTAGATCGCCGCCGCTTGCAAGGTGAGGAGCAACCAATTCCCATCATTATTTGCAGTCAGGCTTTAGTTTAGAAACGGCGATAAGTAGGTGGGTGGAATTAAATATAAGATGAACGTAGCGACTGTATCGCCAGTTCTTCCATCGGGTTCGGCTTCACCTTCCCGTTAACGTAGTCGCAAGCTTCCGCAAACGCTTTCAGTGTCGCCTCGATAGCGGCCACCTGTTCGGGTGTTACTTGGAGTTGGCAAGATCCGGTCAGGACTGGTTTCATCCCCTCATTAATAATCAACACATGAGGATTTTGAGGAAGATGCAAGAATTTATTGGCGATTTTCGGGACATCGAACCCCTCAAAGCCGAACGGTAGGGACTCACGCGGTTTCGTTGAGAAAATTGTCGGAAAAGAGATATTAACTCAGAAAGCGATTATACTCAATGATCGAAGACTATTGACCAGCGATCGATGAACCAAGACAACGAGATTAGTCATTTACTAGACCTCATGCCTGCTTCGGGACGGATGATGACGCGCATTGTCAGCAAACCCGAAAGCAGTAAGGTAATCGAAACTAATTTTCCCCTGCCCTGGCAAAGAGGAGTCAGACCGATTCCAATTAATTTTGACCTCTGGCGGCAATTATCAAGACCCCAACGGGATTTAGTCTTGTTAAGGGCTGTCTGTGTTTTAACGGCAGTAAAATGGTTTAAACCCGATCTCGATCGAGTAATTGCTCTGGCTGGTATGATCGGTTTAACCGTGGAAACCCTGCAAACCGATGCCGTCGGTATGGCAGTAGCGGGGGGTTTAACTGCCTTGGCAATTAACCGGATTTGGCGGGAAAAACGCAGCCCCCAACGGGAATTAGATGCGGATGAAGCAGCCCTAAAAGTGGCCGTTAGACGCGGTTACACGGAAACCGAGGCCGCTAAGGGTTTATTATCGGCTATTGAGACTATAGCTGAAATTGAGGGGCGATCGAGTCTCAATTTTAACGAGTTATTGCGCTGTCAAAATCTGAAAAAATTAGCCAATCTCTCCTTTGTTGGTGTTCCCGATCAGGTGAGACAATCTTAAGGTCAGGAGCCGGTCGTCAGGAGTCAGGAGGCAATAGGTAATCTCCCCCCCTCTGTCACCCATTCCGGCGTTCCCTGTTCCCTAAAATCAGAGAGTCTGTAAACTTAAAATAACTACTATAAAAATATCTTTCCCCTTGCTCAATGGCTGCAATTGACTCTTTAGAAAAAGTCTTAAAATATCACTTTGGCTACGATCAATTTCGACCGAATCAACGCCAAATAATTGAGGCTGCTTTAAATAATCAGGATTTATTAGTAATTATGCCCACCGGAGGCGGTAAATCTCTCTGTTTTCAGCTACCTGCTTTAATCAAAAAAGGGGTGACGGTGGTGGTTTCTCCCCTAATTGCTTTAATGCAGGATCAAGTAACTGCTTTAGCTGATAATGGCATCGGGGCAACATTTCTCAATAGCACTTTAAATGCTAAACAAGTCAGAGAAAGAGAATCTTTAATCCTGCAAGGAAAAATTAAACTGTTATATGTCGCGCCAGAAAGATTATTATCGCCTAGTTTTTTAGATTTTTTAGCTGTTATTGATAATTACCTCGGTTTAGCCTGTTTAGCAGTGGATGAAGCTCACTGTGTCTCCGATTGGGGTCATGATTTCCGCCCTGAATATCGACAAATTAAACAAGTTCGTCAACGCTTTCCCTCCGTGCCAATTTTGGCTTTAACTGCCACCGCTACCCAACAGGTTAGAGAAGATATTATCCAACAATTAGGATTGCGAGATACTTCCATTCATATTGCTAGTTTTAATCGTCCTAATCTTTATTATGAAGTTCAACCTAAAACCAGTAAATCTTATCAGCAATTGTATCAATATATTAAAGGACAAAAAGGAGCAGGAATAGTTTACTGTATCAGCCGCAAAACCGTCGATAAAGTTGCAGAACAGTTGCAAAAAGATGGTATTAATGCCCTACCCTATCACGCGGGTATGGAGGATCGGGAAAGAAGTAACAATCAAACCCGTTTTATTCGGGATGATGTGCAGATTATGGTGGCAACAATTGCCTTCGGTATGGGGATTAATAAACCGGATGTACGCTTTGTCATTCATTACGATTTACCCCGCAATTTAGAGGGATATTATCAAGAATCAGGCCGTGCGGGTAGGGACGGAGAACCAGCTAAATGTACCCTCTTTTTTAGCTTTGCCGATGCCAGAAAAATTGAGTATTTTATTAACCAAAAAACCGAGCAAAATGAACAACAGAAAGCTCGTCAACAATTGCGACAAGTGTTAGATTATGCCGAAGGGAATGAATGTAGAAGATCGAGTGTACTAGGCTACTTTGGAGAAAGTTTTGCGGGTAACTGTGGTAACTGTGATAACTGTCGGAATGGTACAAATAACCAGGATTGGACGATCGAAGCACAAAAATTTTTATCCTGTGTGGCGCGGACGGGACAGAAATTCGGTATGATGCACATAATCAACGTACTCAGGGGAGGAAAAGGTGAAAGAATCACCCAATATCAACATCATTTATTATCTACTTATGGCATCGGTAAAGATAAAACTGTCGGGGAGTGGAAACGTTTAAGTCGTTCCCTTGTCCAGCAAAATCTACTGGTAGAAACTGAAGACAATTTTAGAATCTTGAAACTTAATCAACACAGTTGGGAAGTGATGCGGAAACAACGTTCCGTGTTTATTGCCGTCCCCCAAAAAGCTAACGGTCAAATCGTGGGAGACGACAATCCCAATACGCTGGAAAGTGATTTATTATTTGATCGCTTGCGACAACTGCGGAAAAAAATTGCCGATAGTCAAGGGGTTCCTCCCTACGTTATTTTCCATGATTCTAGTCTGCGTTTGATGGCCCAATCGAAACCCCGGAATTTGGGGCAGTTTCGTCAAATTTCTGGAGTAGTACACAGTAAAGTACAACAGTATGGGGATATATTTATAGCGGCAATTAATGATTTTTGTCAGGATAGTCTTCCCTCTACTCAATTCCTCACTCTCCAATACTATCAAGATGGTTTGAATGCGGAAGAAATCGCTCGCAAAAGAAGCTTAAAAGTCTCAACCATCTATGAACATTTAGCTAAATTGCTGGAAGCGGGTTACGAAATTGATATTAATCAGTTAGTCTCTAAAAATAAACAGGAATATATTCGTTTAGCGATTAAAAAAGTGGGTGATCAATCCCTGAAAACTCTCAAAGAAAATCTGGGAGATAATTATAGTTATGAGGAAATTAAATTAGTTGTTGCTTGGCAAAGACGACCCCGGCAATAAGGCCAGAGGAACTCTTTTGATGCAACCCTCCACTTTAAAAGCGATAATAAATAATCAGTTTTTAATAACCGGATTTAGTATTACAACCAGTGGGTTAATCCGCTCAAAAATTGCTTTTTCTGGGGTTGAAACATTTTCAACCCCGATTTTTATCATCCGGGAAAAATAACTTCTAGGGGAGCGGGAATCATCTCGCTGCGAAAGTCAAGAATCTGGACTAGGATTAAATAGGCAACGGCGATTAAAATCGAAATTGCTCCCGTGATAATGGCGATAATTTTAGCAGAATTCATATAATTAACCGTTAATTTCCTGAGATTATTGATCTATTCCCGCAAAAGCTACCGAAATTTATTCTCATCTACGATTGCGAGGATAAACAATTCAAACTGAAGATATCTTACAGCACAATTCTCCGAGGCGATCGAGAGGAGGAAAATCTTTACCGAATCAAGGTTAGTTACGGTTAAAGAGATTTTGCCATCAGTTCCACGAAAGAATAGGGTTTATCAGCTAGGAGAACATTCAGAATTTTGACTAATCCCGAACTGAGGTTCAGGTTGAAACCCAGTTTGACGAGAGATAGTCCTTGCGGCTCAATGTATAGACTAAAATATATGGTAAAGCTTATAATTATTTGTTATTTAAATCTATGCAACCAGCAAAACCCTTGCTATAATCGACAATATATGGTAATAGACCAATTCCATCCGCTGCATCCGCATCGGCATCCCCAAAGTTGATCAACCTCGCTTTGTTTTAAGGTAGGCTAAGGTCTGCCTTACTTTTTTGGGTTGGGAAGCACTGGAGTTGGGGGAAAAGAGGAAAATGGGCTCTTCGTTACCCTTTATGCTAAATCAACATACAAGATGCCAAGATAACATACTTCTAACCCAAAAATTCCGAAAGTTTCTAAAGCCATAGCTGCTCCGTTTTATTAGTTTAAGT
>NZ_JASJFF010000716.1:0-1150 GCF_030065435.1 Microcystis sp. M53603_WE2 | reverse complement strand
AGAACGGCGGAACAGGAAAAAGAGAGCGGCAATCAGCAAAAAGGGGAAAAGTAGATTACCGAGGAATCCCCACCAAGCGCCGTCATTCCGCATCGGGTGTGCATCGAAACTAATTTTAGAATCCCGTAAACGGGCGATTAAATCGGGGGAATTGGCCGGTAAATCGACCCGTAGGCGTTGTACTCGGTTTTCTAGTTCCGGATCTAGGGCCTGTACGATCGCGGTTCTGCCCCCTTCGTAGAGATCGACGCTAACAACCCTACCACTGTCTAGGTATTCTAGAAAGCGTCCGTAGGTCATGCGGGTAGTGGCGGTGTTATTGCCGATATTACTGGTGGCCGTGGCAAAAGTGCCTTGCCAGAGGAAAAAACCGACCACAAGGGCGGGCAATGTCCACAGTAAAATCGTTTTCCAGGATAGTTTCATGTTTGTTTAGTGGTTCTAGGATAAAGATTTTTGCTTAACTCATTTAGCTGTTTTTGTCAAGGATTTTACGTTATTTTTTTGAGATTAATCCCCGCAGCCAATTAAATCTTAACTAAATGTAACGTAATTCTCATAATTCTGACAAGAATGGTGACGAGAGATTTTTTTTAGTTCATTTGTTCTAGCAAGAGTCTCATGGTTTCTGGGATAAGCTGGATTAGAGAAGGACTATCTCGATGGTCAAGATTTAACAGTAGAAGTTTTTACTATTCTTTACTCTAGAGCGTGTAAACTACACAGTGTATAAGCTGTTCGCAATTTAAATCGTGGGTGAACGGTGTTGAAACCCTTGCCTTTTCTCGATCTGCTCGGAAATTTAGAGACTGAACAGCTTATCAAAAGCCACTGATTATCTGAGAGATTTATGACTCCAGAACATTTTTTGCAACTTTTACAACATCAAACTTCTTCCTTTGCTCAAACTGTGTCAACTAATGAAGGTGAATGGATTATTAAGGGTTTTATCGATATACATAAAAAAGTATATACTATATCTATTGATACGAAAATCATCTCTAAAATCCGGCTCTTCGGTTTGTGTTATGCAATGGACGGGGATTATAAGGGATGGAACCCTTATATAGAAAGGCATTTAGCGATTTTTGTCAATTGTTTTTTATCTAGAGCGAACTAATCAATTAAGTCTCTTGCCAGATAAGGATTT
>NZ_JASJFF010000498.1:0-4048 GCF_030065435.1 Microcystis sp. M53603_WE2 | reverse complement strand
TAGAACAAGCGATCGCATCCTACGATCGAGCTTTAGAAATTAAACCCGATCTCCATGAAGCTTGGAACAACCGAGGGGTTGCGTTAGCTAATTTAGGCAGATTTGAACAAGCGATCGCATCCTACGATCGAGCTTTAGAAATTAAACCCGATTACCATGAAGCTTGGAACAACCGAGGGTGGGCCGTTTGTTCTCTGAGTAAAAATCGCGTTTCTACTCCCAGTCTAGAAGCTCTCATTTACCGTAAACCGATAGTAGCCCTTAATGACCGAGAACCCCATATTTTCGCCCTCCGGGAGGCACTTCCCCACCTCATTCAAGGATCGCCTCCGTGGGGGCAAATTTATCGCTATCTAGGGGAAGCTTATCTGGAACATTCCCAGTATAAAGAGAAAGCTAGTCCCTATTGGCGCGAAGCAATCCGACATTATCAAATCGCTTTACCGATTCTCACCGAAAAAGACTTCCCCGAAGATCATTTAGAAATTCTGCAAGGATTGATCCGCGCTCATCTTTCCCTACAGGAAATCCCTGAAGCGCGATTCTATCAACAACAGGGGCGCCACCTTTTTACTCGACTACGCGCCCAGAAACGCGATAAACCGGCTTTTGAGGCAAAATTCAGCAGTTTTAGTCACCTAGAAATCGATTTACTGATCGAGGAAAATCATCCCCTAGACGCAATTGAACAGGCAGAATTTTATAAAAATCGTTGTTTGACTTGGATTCTCGATAGTTGGCAAGAAAACCCCACCAGTCCCGATTATGCCACCATCCAAAGCCTGACCAGTCCGAATAAGGCGATTATTTACTGGTATCTCAGCGAGGACAATCTCACCACCTTTATTATCACCGCAGAGGCTGATCCCGTCATTGTCGAGCCAGAACAACGCCGTCAACTGGCGCGACAGTTTCGGACTTGGTTAACCGAATGGGATAAACAATACCTTGACTATGCCAGTAAAAAAGAAACGGAGAATAAACAAAATCACCCCTGGAGATTGTCACTTAACAGCCGTTTTGCCCAATTAAAGCGGATTTTACAGATCGATAAAATTCTCGAACCTTTGCCGGTTTCCGTTGATTCCCTGATTCTCATCCCCCACCGGGATCTGCACCGCTTCCCCCTACATACCCTCTTCCCCGAAAAATACACCGCCACCTATCTCCCCTCTGCTCAGGTCGGTTTGCGTCCCCAGTCCGGCGATTCCTCCTATTCTCCCCTCCTCAGCGTCGAAGACCCCAAAACGGAACAAAAACCCATGGATTTCGCCCAACTGGAATCAGCGATTATTAGCCATATCCTGCAACCGAGCCAGAGAATCAGCCCGAAAAAGGCATCACGCGAAAACGTCCGCAAAGCCCTCGAAAATGCCCATAAAACCTTTCATTTCACTGGTCACGGCTTTTATGACTCTTTTCGTCCCCAGGAGTCTGCGATCGCCCTTAGCGATGGTTTATTGACTGTCCGGGATATCAACAAGCTCAACCTCTCTAGTTACCGTCTCGTCTGTCTGGCTGCCTGTGAAACCGCTCTCACCGGTAAGGATGGCATTACTACCGAATACGTCGGCCTCGTCAGTGCTTTCCGGGCAGCGGGTGCGACTAATGTGGTCAGTACCCTCTGGCCGGTGAAGGAGATTTCTAGTGCTTGGTTTATGATTAACTTCTATCAAAGATTATTAACGGGTGAATCCCCGGCCCTAGCTCTGAAAAATACACAAAATTGGTTAAAAAATATCACTTGGCAGCAACTAGCTAACTGGATCGAGCAACTTGGACAACTTCCCGACCTAAGGGAAGGGGTCGATCGACTGGAGGCGAGGGCGGCGAATACTTTGAAGGAAGGCAGTACAATAGGGCTAGATCAACTAACAGAATATGGTGATCCTTACTATTGGGCAGCCTATACCCTGACTGGACAGGACTAACTTATGGAAATTCCCAAAACAATTATCAATCTTGAAGCGCTGCTAATCGCCCTCGCACAGCAGACTGAACCCTTGCCAGAATATCTACAGCGATCGCTCAAAGAAATTGAACGATTATTAAGGGAAGAACAACCCCAGGCAGCAACACAATTGCGGCAACTTGTCAAGGATTTTCCCCCCCTAGAAAAAGCTTATAAAAAAGCGATCGAAGAATTAGACGCAGCCTATGCTAACCAAGAACGCACCAAAAGTTTAAGCGTCATTTTTCCCGATAGTTTAGATTTCGAGTCCCTATTTATTAATGATGTTATTCCTAGCCAAGATTGGGTAAAAACTGCCCAAAAATTAGCTGGATCCCCCCTTGATCACGAGGGTGCTGATTCCCCTCGATTTTGGGATAAAGCTGATCGCCTGATGGTGGTAACGGTGGGAGGTGCGGCCCTAGGAGGATCGATTGCGGGAGTTTACGGTGCGGTTATTGGTGCGATATTAGCGGCCGGCTGCGGATGGTATATTACCTTTAGGAAAACAAAATCAGCATAAATTTTTGATGAAGATTGTTAACATTGAAAACTTTCTTTTGTTAATCGGAACCTTGGTCATTACCGCAAGCGTGGCACTGGTTACAAAAAAACAGCCAAGACGGGGAAACAATAAATCTTATCTAGAAATTCTTTTTGTTTCTGGGTTAACTTTGTGGACTGCATTTACCCTAGTTAAGGTCGTCTATAAAGTGTTAACCGATGAAAATTTTCAGAAATGCCTTGGTTCGGATAGTCAAATCCCTCTTTTGCTAGGTGCTGTTCTCGGTATCTATATTTCTATTAAAGAGATTTGTAAATTATTTGAAGCGAAGTAATAGAAATGCCAGCTTTATCCATATCTAAAAGTTATACTAAATCCTGTTGAGAAAGTGTAGAATAGGCGTTGGGTTTCATGCTTTAACTCAACCTAAGTTCTATAAACATTATCAGTAAACCCCAAAAAAAAGGAAGCTAAATCATGAAAATTACTATCGATATTCCCGATGAATTGCTTCAACATTACAACTACAATAATCTTACCCGTGAAATTTTAGAGGCTTTGGTGGTGCAGGCCTACCGAGCGGAAAAAATCACCAGTGCTGAGGTCGGAAGTATTTTAGGTCTATCTTCTCGTTGGGTGGTGGATGCTTTTTTGAAAAACCACGATGCCGATTTACATTACGATGAAGTCGATCTAGACAGCGATCACAAAACCCTTCAGCAACTTCGCAACAAACACGATCATAGTCTTTTTTGATCGTCGTTTCAATTAAATTGAAGATAGATTTCGCCTTTGATATCCCCTTAATAAGGGGGGCGCTGATCCCCCCTTGATCCCCCCTTAATAAGGGGGGCGCTGATCCCTCCTTGATCCTAGGGTTGATTCATTGTAGGGTTGATTCATGAATCAACCCTACTACCCTTAATAAGGGGGGTGCTGATGGTTTTTAACACCTACCTACTTAAAACTACATTCCCATAATTTCGTAACCGGAATCTACATAAATAATCTGACCGGTAATACCACTAGCAAGATCACTGGCTAAAAAAGCGGCCGTATTTCCCACCTCAATTTGTGTCACCGTGCGATGTAAAGGAGCGATTTCTTCCACATGATGGATCATATCAAGAATTCCACCCACGGCCGAAGATGCTAAGGTGCGAATTGGACCGGCGGAAATACCATTAACTCGGATCTTTTGGCCACCTAATTCGGCGGCTAAATAGCGAACACTCATTTCTAAACCAGCTTTTGCCACCCCCATTAAATTATAGTTAGGAATTACCTTGACACCACCGAGATAGGTAAGAGTGATAATACTTCCCCCTTCCGTCATCAAAGGTTTAGCCGATCGAGCTAGACGGGTTAGGGAAAAAGTGCTAATATCTAGGGACTTAGTGAAAGCCTCCCGGGGAATGGCGGTAAAATCGCCCGTTAAACCCTCTTTATCGGCAAAAGCGAGACAGTGAATCAAAATATCCAGTTTGCCCCATTTTTCCGCCACTGTAGCGAAAGTATCTTCTACCTGTTGGTCATTTTGGACATCGCAGGGGACATAAAAAGCGGGATTAAGTTCATCGGCCAATTCTCGC
>NZ_JASJFF010000903.1:0-2052 GCF_030065435.1 Microcystis sp. M53603_WE2 | reverse complement strand
GCCGAATTTTCGGGACTAGGTCTAACTCCGTTTCTGCCCACACCGGACTAATCGCCCCCCATAATAAACCAAGAGCGATCGCATTTACAGAACAGCAAGAGAGCTTAAACATGATCTGCATTATACCCAAGGAGGCAGGGGGCAGGAGGCAAGAGGCAAGAGAAAGAATCTGGCAATAAAGCCTTTAGCTTAACAAATTACTGGTTACTGTTTACTGATCACTGAAAAGCCAGCACTCCCCCAAAGGTTACAATAAAAATAAAGATTCAGATTCCCCGTTATTCTTGAGAGGACGGGGGGCAGTAGGAGCAGCAATAGTGGTTAGAATATTAAAACTTTCGCAATTAAGTAGCGCAGAACGGGCAAAACTTCAGAAAAGAGCCGAGTTAGATATTGATAACGCCCTCAAAGTCGCTCAAACGGTGATAGAAACCATCCGCGAACGGGGGGATGCCGGCGTTGTGGACTATGTGCGGCGTTTTGACTACGAAGGTGCGACGGTAGAAAATATCAAAGTCAGCGAGGCAGAATTTGAGCGGGCTTTTCAGTTAATTGAACCGGAAGTAAAAACTGCCATTGAACAGGCTTTCCGGAATATTCAAGAGGTACATCGTCGCCAAATGCCGGAAGAAACACTACTGGCAGAAATTGAAACCGGTGTCTTTGCCGGCGAAAAAATCTCTCCTATCCCCAATGTGGGTTTATACGTTCCCCGGGGCCGCGGTGCTTTTCCCTCGATGATGTTAATGTTAGCCATCCCGGCAATGGTGGCAGGAGTGGAAAGAGTTGTCGTTTGCACTCCCCCCGATAAACAGGGCAACGTCGAACCCGTTTCTCTGGTGGCGGCGCAGATGGCTGGAGTCAGAGAAATTTATAAATTAGGGGGCGTACAAGCGATCGCCGCTTTGGCTTTGGGAACAAAAAATATCAAAAGGGTTGACAAAATTACCGGTCCGTGCAGCGTCTATGGGGCGGCGGCCAAGCGGTTACTGTTCGGTACTGTGGATGTGGGTTTGCCGGCCGGTCCAAGTGAGTCGATAGTTTTGGCCGATGAGTCCACCGATGCCCGTTTAGCGGCCTTGGATTTATTAATTGAAGCGGAACACGGGGCGGATTCGGCGGCTTTATTAGTCACCCACTGTGAAGATTTGGCGATCGCTGCTAGTGAATACGCTCAGGAATACCTGCAAAAACTCCCAGATTGGCGACGGGAATTTTGTGAGGCGGGTTTAGCCGCCTATGGGGGCATAATTTTAACCGATAGTCTGCAGCAATCCCTCGATTTTGTCAATGAGTACGCCCCGGAACATCTAGAGCTTTTAGTTAGTAATCCTTTTGCCATTCTGGGCAAGATTAAAAATGCTGGCGAAATTCTCCTGGGAAATCATACTCCTTCCTCTATGGCTACCTACGCCATCGGAGTCAATGCTGTGCTGCCGACGGGAAGTTTTGCCCGTTCCTATTCGGCGGTTTCGGTTTATGATTTTCTCAAGCGCTCTACTTTGGCTTATGTCACCCCTGAAGGCTTTGAAAAGTTAAAAGAAACCACGAAAACTTTAGCCGAGTACGAGGGTTTTCCCGCCCATAAATTAGCAATTCAACACAGGGAAATTTTACTCTAAATAGGGCTTGCGGCAAAAAGTTTTTCGTGGGGGCAGGGTGTGGGGTGTGGGGTGTGGGGTGTAGGGTTTTACCGATTTTCATCTGGTCAATTACCTAATTTTCAGGGAAAAAGTACCTGAATTTTCCCCCCGCTCACTCCCACGGCCGGTACTTTTGGATTGACAAAAAGTCTAAAAGTCTTATCCAGCAAGGTTTTTAGATTTATTCAGCAAGCCCTAAATACAGGAAATAGGAAACGGGGAATAACTTAGATATGTAGGCAAGCTTATTTTTTAAATTCAGTACAGCTGGTTCTTCGTTACTTGGTATGGTTCGATAGGGGGGCATAAATCGACTAAATCCTTATCTGGCAAGAGACTTAATTGATTAGTTCGCTCTAGATAAAAAACAATTGACAAAAATCGCTAAATGCCTTTCTATATAAGGGTT
>NZ_JASJFF010000751.1:0-1841 GCF_030065435.1 Microcystis sp. M53603_WE2 | reverse complement strand
TCAAACATAATGAACCCCGGTTTAACCACGGCCACCCAGAATTCGGGGGAACCTTTCCCGGACCCCATCCGAGTTTCTGCCGCCCGTTGGGTCACGGGTTTATCGGGAAAAACGCGAATCCAGATTTTGCCACCCCGACGGATATAACGAGTCATTGCCCGTCTGGCCGCTTCGATTTGACGGGAAGTAATCCAACAGGGTTCGGTGGCTTGCAGGGCGAAATCGCCGAAATTAATCGTATTTCCGCCGGTGGCCAGCCCGCGCATCCGTCCGCGCTGTTGTTTGCGGAATTTTGTTCTTTTGGGACTTAACATGAGCTATTTACCACTGATAAATATTAGGGATCAGCCTTCGCTAGAGCGATCTTCAAACTGTTGACGGCGACGCTGTTGACGGCGCGGTGCTTGAGCGGGAACGGCGGCGGCAATTTCTTCTTGGCCGGGGATAATTTCGCCCTTAAATATCCAAACTTTCACGCCTAGAATCCCGTAGATGGTGCTGGCGGTTTTATAGGAGTAATCAATATCGGCGCGCAGGGTATGGAGGGGAACTCGTCCTTCCCGCACCCATTCAGTCCGAGCGATTTCTGCCCCGTTGAGACGACCGCTAACTTGAATTTTGATCCCTTTGACTTCGGCCCTCTGCGCCCGTTGGATGGCCTGGCGGACAACACGACGGAAGGAAACCCGTCTTTCTAGTTGTTGGGCGATGTATTCGGCGATCAGGTTGGCATCGGCATCAACGCGAGCCACTTCGATGACGTTAATGCGAATTTGACGCTGGCCACCGAGGGCTTTTTGTAAACCTAGGCGCAGCTGTTCGATTCCCGTGCCACCACGACCGACGACGACCCCGGGGCGGGCGGTGTGGATGGAGATATCTACTTGATCGGCCTTACGTTCGATGCGAATATCGGCGATACCGGCATTAGCAAGGTTTTTTTCGACGTATTCACGAATGCGGCGATCTTCTTGCAGTAGTTCGGGGTAACGTTTCGCGTCGGCATACCAGCAAGATTTGTGATCTTTGATAACGCCGAGACGAAAACCGAGGGGATGGATTTTTTGTCCCATTGTGGTTTTTTTAGTTAAGGTGATTAGTCTTTGTTGCTAGGAGCGACGGCGACGGTGATATGACAGGTGGGTTTGCGAATTTGGTAGGCGCGCCCCTGGGCCCGGGGTCGAAAACGTTTTAGGGTCGGTCCGCCATCGGCAAAGGCTTGGCTAACTACCAAAGTGGCGGGATCGAGTCCTTCGTTATTTTCGGCGTTGGCAACGGCGGAACGCAGGACTTTGAGAATCGGATCACAGGCCCGGTAGGGCATAAATTCGAGAATAATTAGGGCTTCCCGATAGGAGCGACCGCGGATCTGATCGAGTACCCGTCTGACTTTCAGGGGTGACATCCGAATATAGCGGGCGATCGCTTTGACTTCGTTAGAGGTATCGATGGTCATTTCAGTTATCAGTTATCAGTTAGGTAGGGTGGGTTAGGCGACGACAACTTATAAGACTTAGTTATTAATTTATCTAGTCGCCGTAACCCACCATCTCATAGTTAAGCTAAACGGCTTTTACTTCGGATCACCGATATAGACTCCAAAAGGGTTATAGCTATTGGATCATGCAGGTTAAGCGCCGTTTAGCTTATCTGAACGCTGACCGGGGGCTTGACGGTCTTAAGATTACCGCCCACCGGTCTATTTCCGTCCTGCTTTTTTGTCGCTCTTGGCGTGGCCGCGGAAGGTGCGGGTGGGAGCGAATTCACCGAGTTTATGACCGACCATCTGCTCGGAAACATAGACGGGAACGTGCTGTTTGCCGTTGTGAACGGCGATCGTG
>NZ_JASJFF010000188.1:0-3296 GCF_030065435.1 Microcystis sp. M53603_WE2 | reverse complement strand
TCTTAAGTGAGCAATATAAGCGGCAAAAATAAATAAAGGATTGCGTTCTTCTTGATTAGTTCCCGTGCCAAAATTATTGTGATAAGCTTCCCGATAACCGGTGGGCAGTAGATGGGGTGAACGGGTGGCGATCATATCATAATTATTCCAAGTGGCCACACTATCAATATTGTAGGGATTCTTATTACCATTTTGGCTGCGGCCAAATTCATCGCCCCAGACAGTCATGGGAACACCGCGAGATAAAAATTGAATCGTCCAAAAGTTGCGTAATCTTTGGCGACGTAAGGCCTGATTACCGCCAGAATCCCAAGAATCGTTATTATTATTGCCGCCATCGGAAGGACCAAAGGGCCAGGGAGTGAGGTTATTTTTATGGTTATAACTGACCAAATCCATCAGGGTAAAACCATCGTGGGCAACAATAAAACTGATCGATTTTTGTGGTCCGCCTTGGTCGTTAAAATTGTGATAATCTCCGTTCACCTGTTCGATGAATTTAAAAGTATTACCATCTCCCTTTAAAAAACGCCGAATTGCATCGCGATAACGACCATTCCACTCGCCCCAACCCGATGGAAAATTCCCCACCTCGTAACCCCAGATATCCCAAGCTTCGGCGATCATTTCGGCATCGTATTTCTTGCCTAATTGCTCGATATTTTCTAACAAAGGATGTTTAGGAAAGAATTGTTTTTGCTTGTGCCAATCTTCTCGTTCATGACTAGAAGGAGTTCGACCGAGGACAGGGGCCAGATCAAAACGAAAACCATCAACTCCCATGGTTTCTAACCAATAGGTGAGGGAATCAAGAACCAGATTACAGGTGACAATATGGGAAAAGTTTAATTGATTTCCGCAGCCAGTGGCCCCATCAACTAGATAATGTTCGTCGCTGAGTTGATAATATTCCACCACATCAAAACCACCAAAACTAACAAATCCGGTGACATCGTTGCTGCCCCAATTGCCCCCTTCTCCGGTGTGATTATAGACCACATCGAGATAAACTTCCATACCTTGGTCGTGGAAAGCTTTGACCATGGCCTTAAATTCTCTGGTCGGTCCCCCGGGGGAGCGATCATAAGCATAACGGCGATCGGGGGCGAAATAACCAAAGGTCATGTAACCCCAATAGTTACCGCTGGGGCGATCGTCGGGGTTATTATCGTTAGCGGTTTCTTGGACCGGTAAGAGTTCGATCGTGGTAAATCCTAGCGCTTTCAGGTATTTGGCCATATAGCCGGCCCCTGCATAAGTTCCTCTGTACTGGTCGGGAACGTTGGCCACTTCCTCAAAACCTGTAATTCCCTTGAGAATATCTTCTAAACGACTAGCGGAGGGGTGATTGCTTAAACCGCGCACATGGGCTTCGTAAATGATCGCTTTTTCGGCCCCCAGACGGGGACGAATCCCGGTGGAAGTTCCATCCGGTGCGATCACAATGCCTTTGGGCGACCATTTACCCGTATCGTATTGCCGCCGGATCACTCCTTTGTAGTCCCCTTCTCCCGTGGCATAGATTCCCGCATTTTCTCCGGCTGCGATCATGGCCAGGGTTTCAAAGTCGTGGGAAAGTTCTCGCGCGTAGGGATCGAAGAGGACTTTATTGGGGTTAAAACGATGGCCAAAATCGTCCACATCTGCCCGAAAACCGGCGTTACTGTGGCCTCTTTGCCATTTTTGATCAAATTGCCAATTGGGACCCCAACAGCGAAAAGCGTAGTAACTGCCGTGGCCAATACCGGCGATTTTTGCCCGCCATATATCATCATTGGGGTTTTTTGTCAACCGGTAATCATACTTAGCGTTTTCTCCCGTCGGGCGCTCGTAGATTTCCAGAAGAATCTGACTGGCATTTTTAGAATAGACGGCAAAGGTGACACTATCGCCCCGATAATGCGCCCCGAGGGGATAAGTGACATCGGCCCAGAGATGGCTATCTAGGGTGGCATAATTACCAGATTGGGGATGATTTTGACCGATCTCACTCTCCGATTTCATAAGTTTAATAAATCTCAGATTATGACCGTCTAAAGTCTAGATTTAGTATACTCTTGAATGTAAATTTTTATGACGAGATTCAACGTTTCTGGGCTTAATTCATTGACTTAGTTGCTCAAATAGTTGAGGATGGGGGGGGGCTGACATAGGAATAACTTTTAGCTGCAGAACTTAAGCATCTCATAAAGTTGCTCCTCCCGACAATCCTCTATCTAATTATGAGAATCAGACAAGCTGGAATCCAAAAGGCAAACAAGTCAAGGTTTATACGCAATTTTCTGCCGGTGCAACCCCTGGCGATCAAGACTTTGCTAATTACTATGAAACGACAGAGCCAGGACTCAATACCAGGAAATAAACACCATGAAATTAGAAGACATCATTCAACAAAACCTTGTTAAACCCATTGATTCCTTAGCAGGAGACTCGGAACTTTGCCGAGAAGTTCAGACCCGTTTACAAGTTTTCGGATTACTTCCTGCTAATGGGGTTGATGGTATTTATGGATCCCAAACAAAACAAGCCTTTGAAGAATTCAAACAAAAAATCAAAGAAGGCGAATTGGATACCTTGGGATCATCTTCGGCGAAATTTTTACTAGAACTTAAAGAATTACCAGGGGGTAATAATTTGATCTCCAAAACTCAAGCCGAATTTATCTATGGTAATGTCATTAGCGATGGACAATTAGCAGACCTCAATTCTTGCTTAAATCGCTTTGACATTAACACTCACCCCCGAATGTGTCATTTCTTAAGCCAAACTGCCCATGAAAGTGGAGGCTTGAAATGGATGAAAGAACTGGGTAGCGGTGAGGAGTATAACGGACGGAAAGACCTGGGCAATATTGAGCCGGGAGATGGTCCCAAATATAAGGGAGCGGGCGTTATTCAACTAACGGGACGCAGTAACTATCAAGCTTTTGCGAATTATATTCATGATCCGAAAGTGATGGATGGAGTTGACTATGTTAGTACCACCTATCCTTTTACCAGTGGCGGTTTTTGGTGGCATAACAATAACATGAATGCTCTTTGTGATCGCGGTGCAACGGTGGAAGAAATCACCCGACGAGTCAATGGTGGTCTTAACGGACTAGCTGATCGTCAGGCTTACTACGAAAAAGCGATCAAAGTTTTTCCTGTTTAGCAATGCTTGTCCTACAGGTTTATCCTCAAATAGCTGTTCTGGTGCTAATTTTTACACCTCTAATGATGGGGTAAATTGGGGTCAACTTAATCAAGTTAAAAAGAGCGGTCATCCCTTTTTTGTGAAATTTGTGTTGTGACAAT
>NZ_JASJFF010001339.1:0-6555 GCF_030065435.1 Microcystis sp. M53603_WE2 | reverse complement strand
TAGGGTCTGCTGAAAAAGTTTTTCCTGGGGGTAGGAGTCAGTAGCCGGTCGTCAGGAGTCGGTCGTTTCAGGCTTTGTTGCCCTTGTTTTTTGTACCAAGCGATGTACCACAAGAAGGATAATGCAAGGTTTTTGAAAGTCCCAATCCTATTTTCTTGCACTAACATCGGACTTTAACAGGTCAAAAGCCTTATTTTAAAAGGGTTTTACCATTATTCAGCAAACCCTAAATAATCATTCTTTAATAACCAGATTTAGTTGAATATCCACAGCGTTTCTCATCAAGGTGAAGTATAGATTAAACCTTGCCGAAGTAAGGATTCCAGTCGCAAAAATGCGCTTCATCCATCTGAGAAACGCTGTCAAGTCTTACCTTCCCGTTTCCGAATTCGCCGGTAAAAATCCTGATTTTCAGCTTTTAATCTCTGGGACGAGGTAAACCCATATCTACCGATAGAAGATGACTGCAAGCAAAACCGGAAAAGGCCACCGCGTTTAATCCTTGACCAGGGAAGGTACTATCTCCCACACAATAAAGATTAGGAATAGCTGTGCGATTAAAGGGCATTCCTAATAAGCCTAACAGTTTTCTTCGCGGTATTGGGCCGTAACTGCCATCGATTCTATTCAAAAAGCGGCGATGGGTGCGGGCTGTGCCAATTTCGATATAATCTAATCCTGTATCTAGTTTGGGAAAGAGTTTTTTCAGGCGATCAATGAGACGATGAGCAGCGGCCTCTTTTTTCTGTTGATATTCTTGAGGGGGCAGTTTTTGCCATTGATCAATCCAGCTAGGGGTGAAAGTATGAATGATATGATGGTCCGGGGGTGCGAGGGAGGGATCGAGTAAGGTAGGAATAGAAACAAAGATAGTTCCCTGTTCTGCTTCCATATTTTCCCAATCTTCTAGTAAAATATGGTGACATTCGCTTCCTGATGGTAACACATCGGCCTTAACTCCCAGATGCAAACTCAGGAAACTGGGGGATTTTTGATAGCGTTTTTGCCATTTTTTTTCGCTGCCCGGGAGAGATTCCGGGGGGAGTAGTTTCTCGAAGGTATCCCAACGGGTGGCATTAGAAACAATCTTTTTAGCGTAGTATTCCTTACCATTGGTCAATTTTACCCCGATCGCCCGTCCTGCATCTAAAATAATCTTATTCACTCTCGCTTGATACTGGATTTCACCACCGGCTTTTTCCAATCCCGCGACTAACTTGAGAGCAATCTGTCCTACTCCCCCTCGGGGATAGTTAATTCCGCCGTAATGGCGATCGCTAAAGACCATTCCCGCATTAATCATCGGAGTGCGATCGGCGGGTACTACCGACCAACAATAACATTCCATATCGATAAATTTCAATAATTTCGGGTCTTTAATATATTTTCTGGCCACATCTCCCGCATTTTGGGGTAAATACTTGACCAATCCCAAACAGGATAAAGGATGCTGGAAAAAAACCCTAGTCAGATAGCGGGGTTCTTCCAGCGATAGTAAATCCATACTATTGAGGCAATTAAACACCTGCCAGCATTCATCGTAAAAGCGCCGGATACCGGTTTTTTCTGCGGGAAAATGGCTAATTAATTCCTGTAAAAATTGTTCGTAGTCGCGGTGAACTTTTAGGTCTAATCCGTCCGGGAGATGATAATGAATCTGGACGGGATCGGCAATGGTTTCGATACTCATATCCACCGCTGCCAAAGCCTTGGTTAGGAGGTTAGTCGTCCCCTTTTTGCCAAAACCAAAAATCATCGAAGCACCCACATCAAAACGATAACCCTCTCGTTCAAAATAACCTGCGCTGCCCCCCGGAATCAGATAACTCTCTAAAACTAAGACTTTTGCCCCTTTTGCCGCTAATTGCGTCGCTGTCACCAATCCCCCGATTCCCGACCCAATCACGATCGCATCGTACTGATTACTCATAACTTGACTCGATAAATTTTTGTATCAATTCTTGATTGTAACCCTTGACTAGCGGTCATTTATCGGCTAGTTTGCGGGAGCAAAAAATTTTTTGCCAGCGATGAAAAGTTGCTAAAAGGAAAAAATTCTGGACAAATCTGGCAACTTGACATAATTGGGTTTGGGTGATATCATCTCCGGAAAGACAGGTAGCGCTACTGTTATAAAAACATTGGCTCTTCTTGTTTCTGTGTGGAAGGGAGAAGAATAGGGGGAATTTTCCAGAAATATATTCTTCAAAGCCCTGCCTAGCAAGACTACTACAAATAATAAGCACTGATTATCACAGAAAGTCGAGAGGAGCTAAGTAAATTTACCTTAAGATTAATTAATCAATTGGATAATGTATAGAAAACTGGCCAAAAAAATCCTTAAATTAGCTAATTCCCTATCTAGGTCATCGAAGCGATCTCTTTTGATTGTCACCGATTGCCTGATTTTTTGTCTAAGCATCTATCTGGCCTTCTCTCTCAGATTTAATCTGAGCCTCGAATATCAGCAAATTAGACCTTTTTTAGGGAAAATATTCGGTTTAATTGCCATTAAAACTCTAGTTTTCTATCTCAAAGGTATTTACAGTCCCGTAGTACGTTATACAGGATTAGAGTTTCTTTCCTCCGTACTGCAAGCGGTTCTCTATAGTTCAGGGGTTTTAATCAGTCTGGCCTACTTTCAAGGGGATGCCTTTTTGCCACGTTCAGTCCTGATTATCGACGCATTGTTAACCCTAGTATTGGTTATCGGGGTGAGATTGTTGATTCGTTCTGTCTTTCACCGTCTCAATATTTACGTCAGTAGTCTGGATAGGGAACCGACAATCGTTATCTATGGTGCGGGGATTGTGGGTTGTCAATTAGCACGTTCCCTGCAAAATGACCCCCACTATCGTTTATTAGCTTTTGTTGATGATAATCCCGATTTGCAGCAGCGAGTGGTCCAAGGCATTAGGGTTTACCCCCCCTCTCAATTGGCACTACTGCACCAAAAAAGGGCCATTGACTGGGTTGTTCTCGCTATTCCGAACCTAGACAAGGCCAGAAAGCGGCAAATCATCGAAAGTCTAGAAACTTTACCCATCGACATTAAAACCGTTCCTCCCCTCTCAAAAATTTTATCGGGAGAAGCGACCATCAATCAGATTCGCAGTGTCGATGTCTCGGAATTATTAGGACGGGAAGAAATTCTACCCCATCCCGAACTTTTGGGAAAAAATGTCACCGGTAAAGCGGTGTTAGTCACCGGGGGTGGTGGTTCCATCGGTTCGGAATTATGCCGACAAATCGCCTTCCTCAAGCCAAAATGCTTGGTAATCTACGAATTAAACGAGTTTTCCCTCTACAAAATCGATCTCGATTTAAGTGAAAATTATGCCGATTTACGCAAGTATGCCTATCTAGGCAATGTTCTCGACCGCAATCATCTGGCCCGAGTCATCCAACAACACCAGATCCAGACAATTTATCACACGGCCGCCTATAAGCACGTTCCCCTTGTGGAAGCCAATCCTAGTCAAGGGATTTACACTAATGTTTGGGGAACCTTAAATGTCGCTCAGACCGCGATCGAGAATTCAGTTAGTAATTTAGTTCTTATTTCCACTGATAAGGCCGTCAGACCGACTAACATTATGGGGGCCAGTAAACGCTGTGCTGAGTTAGTCGTACAAGCTTTGGCCGCTTTACCCGACACTTCCACCTGTTGCGCTATCGTCCGCTTTGGCAATGTTCTCGATAGTAGCGGTTCCGTGGTGCCGCGTTTCCGGGAACAAATCGCCCAACGTAAGAATATTACCCTCACCCATCGCGATATTATTCGCTATTTTATGTCTATTCCCGAGGCGGTGCGTTTGGTTATACAAGCAGGAGCCATGGCCCGAGGGGGTGAGGTATTCCTGTTAGATATGGGTGAACCGGTAAGAATTTACGATTTGGCCCTACAGATGATTCGTTTAAGTGGCTTGGAATTAGGACAAGATATCAATATTGAAATCACAGGATTAAGACCGGGGGAAAAACTCTACGAAGAATTATTAATCGATACCGATAAAGCTCGTCCCACCGCTCACCCAAAGATTTTTTGCGCTCATGAACACTTTCTTGCTTGGGACAAATTGCAAATCAAATTAGAGCAACTGCTTAATTATATTCAAGTTAATGACCGTCAGGGCTTAGTTAAGTCCCTACAAGATTTAGTTCCCGAATACCAGACCCCGCAGCAAATAGCCGGTCATTTGTCAAGTCAAAAGTGAAAGAAAGGAGTTTTAGCGAGTGCATCCCACATTTGCAGAAATACCGACAATTAGGGTCTGCTGAAAAAGTTTTTCCTGGGGGTAGGAGTCAGGAGTCAGGAGTCAGGAGTCAGGAGCCGGTCGTTTCAGGCTTTGTTGCCCTTGTTTTTTGTACCAATCGATGTACTACAAGAAGGATAATGCAAGGTTTTTGAAAGTCCCAATCCTATTTTCGCAGCACTAACATCGGACTTTAACAGGTCAAAAGCTTTATTTTAAAAGGGTTTTACCATTATTCAGCAAGCCCTATATAAGTTAAACTGATCACACAAAGTCGAGAAAAGCCAGAAACCAAGCATCTGGAGAGAAACTTGGCTTCTAGAAGTGGGCAAAATAGACCTCTCCATAAATCAGGCTAGAAGCCTGAACTACTGAGCCTAAATCCTAATTATTGGAGATGTCTAATGGCTTATTTTTCTTTCCTTTTCAAAGCAGCTCCACCCAAACCAGCAAAGGCAAGTAAGCCTAAAATGGTAGAGGGTTCGGGGACGGTGGTGGCGGTAACACTAGGAGGTGATAACAGGGTTCCAGAATAAGAAACCGCATTACCAGCACCACCAGCCTGATTGAAATTTGCTAGGAAAGCAGCCGGCGAAGGAGCAAAACCCGGAACATTCAGTGTACCTAAAGCTTCGAGGTTAAGGACGTTAGGATTTAAGGGGTTTGTCAGAGTAGTGAATGAAGTCAGTGTAAAAGATCCTAGACCTGCCACTGTACTAAAGGTTAGGAAATTAGCGATAGGTAGTGTGGGGCTTACCAAGTTCAAGATGGTCGATCCCGAGCCAGTATTTATAACTAGGGTTGGGTCATTAATTTGGGCGCCTTGACCAAGGAAGAAGTCATTAGGAGCAGATACACCGCCGGTAGGCGCATAAGTCGGGGGAATAGAACCGAAAGTGATAGGGGAACTGAAATCAAGGCTGGTAGCAGTAGAAAGACTGCTACCAGTATAACCCGGAGCTGACAAAAGACCGTTGGCAAAACCTGCGTTGGCATTCAGAGGTGGAGGAGCGGCTTGGGCGATACCCCCAAGTCCGAAGGTGGCGACGGTAGTGGCAATAGCTACAGCACCTGTTTTTAGAGTGTTAGAAAGGGTTTTCATTTGTTTAAACAGATTTATGGACTGCGATTGCCGCTGCCGCATCAGTTGGGCTGCGGAAGCGGATTCAACTGAATAATACACATTACTCCCCCCTCGCGCTAGATCCTAGGCTTTAATTTAATAATTTCTTTGCATTCCTCTGCCTGATTAGCGATGCAGAGAGAGCGGCGATCGCATATAGAGTAATTTCATCAATCCTGCGGCTCTCTTATTCTTTGTGTGATCAGTTTAACTTATATAGAAGCGATCAATCTCTGTGTCCTCTGTGTCGGTCGGGTTCATTCCACTCCCTCGCCTTCATCCCTAAACGGATTAAGCTGCAACTAGCTGATAGACTAGGGATACCAGCTTTCATTTGGGAGCGAGACAGTGGTGAAGCTAACCGATTCCCAAATTGAGCAAGAAATTGGCAAGATTGTCAGTAAATTTGAGCTTTATCAATGTAAGGCATCGCTAGGACTACCAACCCAGCCATTGTAGTCATGGATAAAATACCAAACAACCCCAAGGGGATTCTCCCAGTTGGCAATCCTAATCCCGCAATAATTAAAGGCAACACCGATGATGACTAGCACTTCCCCTGCTTTCCACCTACCCGCAACTGATTTAATTGGGATTGAGCGTCTCCAATGGTATGGACGAGTATTATGGCTAGGAATAGGTTGCATCCGTGGCACGGAGAAAGCAGTCATAGATAGGGCAATTAGGGCTGTTTTTGAGCGTTATCACCTCTCTTTAGCCGCTATTGCCGGTATCGCCACCCTTGACATCAAAGCTGATGAACAGGGTTTAATTGCCTACTGTCAAGAGAAAGGATTGCCCCTAAAAACCTTTACTGCTGAAGAGTTGAGAGATATTAAGGTCCCCAATCCCTCGGCTATTGTCAACAAGGAAGGGGGAACTCCTAGCGTCGCTGAAGCTGCCGCTTTAAAAATGGGCGAGACTTTGCTAGTCAGCAAGCAAATAGAAGCAAAATCGGTGACAGTGGCAGTTTCTTTGGCAGCAAGGAAATATAGAGGATAACAAATCGATGCTTAAACAGATTTTATTTCTTAGTAATGGTCATGGTGAGGATTTAAATGCCAGTTTAATTCTGGGGGAATTACAAAAAATTCAGCCCCAATTATCTATAGCTGCTTTGCCTTTAGTGGGAGAGGGAAAAGCTTATCAAAAATTGTCAGTACCAATTATTGCCCC
>NZ_JASJFF010000482.1:0-1094 GCF_030065435.1 Microcystis sp. M53603_WE2 | reverse complement strand
TTTTCCTCGCTCACTACCTCAGATGTACCAAGTCTAAAGCAGCAGGAAATGCCGTCACTCTAGGCATCTAGAGGACAGGACTAAGGTTATTACTAACCCGCACCTGTAAGGTTATAAAGTTATCAAGGTACTACATTTACCAAGCGGCTAATCCTCTAAACGTCTTACTGTCTAGTTTCTAGCCAACGAATCGCACCACACCCTACACCCTATACCCCACTTCCCAAGACATCAATCGCCCTCATACCTTAATCGAACTAGGTTCATCGACGGCGGCGATAATGCGATGACAACCGGAAAAGGGTTGCGCCCATTGATACTGGTGTTCTAAAGGATTACCCCAACAGAGGCCGAGATATAATTCCGTGCGCGCCACATCTAATTCCGCCCATTCGGACTGGGCGACTAATTCGGCTAGAGAATCGGCAGAAATGGGACGACGGGAGTTAAGCACCCACCAAAAATTCATATTAGGGGTGATACTGTTCCAAAAATCTAAAACAGAGGCTTTGGCAGCCATGAGAATTTCCTTGTCACCCTCGACGGCAACTAATTGATTATGAATTTCGGGATAACGGAGAGTGCGATCGCCCCATTGACAAACACGCCAGATAATGCCCGAAACCTGATACTGTTGTTGATAATCGTGAACTTGGCGGCGAAAATCCTGATAGGCGAAGACTTTACCCACCTTTTCTAGATTGATCGCCTTGGCAATCACCGGATTATCAATGCGCTCCGCTGGAGAGAGTAACAGACGTTCCCCTTTGCAAGTGGCGTGCATTTCTCGCTCGAGGATTTCAATTAACTGCTGTGTCGAGTAAGCCATACTACCGCTCTTACCTGAGAGAGGATTTATTTTTATGATAAAATAATTTAGTAATTAGGGTTGGCTGAATAAATCTAAAAACCTTGTTGGATAAGACTTTTAGACTTTTTTGTCCTCAAAAAGTGCCAGCTGAGAGTGATCGGGGCGAAAATTCTGGGACTTTTTCCCTGAAAATTAGGTAGTTGACCCCCTCAAAATCGGTAAAACCCTACACCCCACACCCCACACCCCACACCCTACCCCCACGAAAAACTTTTTGCCGCAA
>NZ_JASJFF010000370.1:0-2319 GCF_030065435.1 Microcystis sp. M53603_WE2 | reverse complement strand
TTAATAAACCTCTTGCATAATTAATTTTTGAGGCTTCAAAAACGGCAAAAACAAGGATTAAATTACATAAAATCTGTAAATAGACCGTTTAATTGATTATTATTCATTCTTAATTCTCCTGACTCCTGACGACCGGCTACTGACTCCTAACCCTAACAACAATTTTTGATTTTTACAAGAGGTCTAATATACAAGACTTTGATTGTTGATAGCTTACTGGTATAATACTGGAGCGCACTGGTAGGGTTAACTTCCAGTACCATCGTTACCGAAACCCGATCGAACGATGGTGACAGGAGATCAGTTAATGATCAAAATTGAAAATCTTAAGCTAATTGTCAAAAATTATGGCCGCTGAAATTATTTGTGTAGGAACGGAATTATTATTAGGGGATATAGTTAATACTAACGCCCAATATTTAGCCCTAGAATTGGCAAAATTAGGCATTCCCCATTATTATCAAACGGTGGTGGGGGATAATGTAGAAAGACTGAAAAAAGCGATCGCTATTGCCCGAGAACGTTCTTCAATTTTAATTTTTACCGGGGGACTGGGACCGACTCCCGACGATTTAACCACAGAAACAATCGCCGATTTTTTCCAAACGCCCCTCAGAGAAGATAAAGAGATTTTAGCGGAAATCGAGGCTAAATTTACGAGTTTAGGGCGAGAAATGCCTCCTAGTAACAGTAAACAGGCTTTAATACCTGTGGGAGCCGATTTTTTGCCAAATCCGACCGGAACCGCCCCCGGCATGATCTGGCAACCAGAGACTAACGTAACTATTCTCACTTTCCCCGGAGTACCCTCAGAAATGAAGAGAATGTGGGTAGAAACGGCCATTCCCTACCTAGAAAGTCAAGGATGGGGCAAAGAGAGGATTTATAGTCGTTCTCTGAAATTTCGCGGTATCGGTGAGTCAGCTTTAGCGGAAAAAGTTGTCCATTTATTTGATCTGACTAATCCCACCGTTGCCCCCTATGCTGGTTTAGGCGAAGTGCGTTTGCGAATTGCGACGAAAGCCCCTTCTTTACAGGCTGCTTTGCAGGTAATTGAACCGGTAGCGACGGAAATTAAGGAAATCGCCGGATTAGATTATTTTGGGGCTGATGATGATACTTTACCTGCGGTGGTGGGGGAACTTTTGCGGCGGCAAAAACAAACTTTGAGTGTGGCAGAATCCTGTACTGGAGGGGGATTAGGGGAAATTATCACCCAAATCGCCGGCAGTTCCGATTATTTTGGGGGTGGGGTTATTTCCTACGATAATCGGGTAAAAGTTGCCCTCTTAGACGTAAATGAAGGGGATTTAACTAATTTCGGGGCTGTCAGTGCCATTATTGCCCAACAGATGGCGCTAGGGGTGCAAAAACGCCTCGCTACGGATTGGGGGATCAGTATCACGGGTATTGCCGGACCAGGAGGAGGCAGTGAGACAAAACCCGTGGGCCTAGTTTATATCGGTTTAGCCAGTCCTGACGGAAATGTCACCGTATCAGAGCATCGTTTCGGAGAAAATCGAGATCGCTTGACTATTCGCCAGATTAGTGCTTATACCGCCCTCGATCGCCTACGCCGGAATTTATTAACAATATCTTAAAAAAGAATTGCCAAGAATATATACTCAGACTAAAAAGTTATGTTAAGCTTAATATAAATACAAGATATAGATTCCCCCGCTCGTCAGATTTAACAGCCAAACGATGAAAATTAGTTAAAATTCTCTAGAATCAAGCTGTTGCGGGGATCAATCGACGAAAACTCATAGCTAGTATCTCAAAGGAGCCATTTGGTCAATGGACTATTTAGATGAAGTGATAGAAAAATTGAGAGAATGGGCGCGCAAACTGATCGAGAGTGTTTTTGGTCCGGAACCCGAACCCGAACCCGAACTAATCCCGATCCCCGTGCGCGATCACAGTCGATAAAGCCACCGGTAAAACAGAATATTGCGATAATATCAGTGCAAACTTACTATGAGTCTGCACTTGATTTTTGCCTGAAGCCAAGCCTAGCTTAGAGCAGGCTGAATAAATCTAAAATTTAGACTTTTTGGAAATCAAAAAGTACCAGATATGGGAGTAAGCGGGGGTAAAATTCAGGTAATTTTTTCCTAAAAATTAGGTAGGGTTTGCTGAATAAATCTAAAAACCTTGTTAGATAAGGCTTTTAGACTTTTTTCCCTCAAAAAGTGTTGACCATTGGAGTGATCCGGGGTAAAATCCCTGGACTTTTTCCCTGAAAAATAGGTAACTGACTACCTCAAAATCGGTAAAAACCCACACCCCACACCCCACAACCCACACCCTCAACCCCAC
>NZ_JASJFF010000252.1:0-4527 GCF_030065435.1 Microcystis sp. M53603_WE2 | reverse complement strand
GGTCCAAACGTGGGACAAAATTATATCGTTGATACCTTCATGGTAGTGGTGGTGGGGGGAGTGGGTAATCTCCTGGGAACTATTATCGCAGCTATGGCCATCGGTGTGGCTAATTATTTAATTGGTTCGGGAACTTTTGCCCTGATTTTTGGTTCCGTAGAAGCACTAAAACCCCTAACGGATTTCTTCACCTTTTTCTCCACCACTAGCATGGCAAAAGTGATGATTTTTGCTTTAATTATTGCTTTCTTGCAATTCAAACCTGCGGGAATTTTTCCTCCTAAAGGACGTACTGCCGAGTTATAGATTATGATTAGCGAAACCATCACTAGAAACGAATCCCGACAACGGGAAAAGAAAAAGTTAATCACGGAAATCGCTGTTATTGTTGGTTTAGTGGTCATCTTTGCGGTGTTACTGCCCTTAGCTTTGTCGGCTTTCCGCTTGCGTTTATTGGGGCGATTTCTTTCCCTCGCTATTGTTGCTTTGGGGATAGATTTAATCTGGGGTTATACGGGTTTATTAAGTCTTGGTCATGGCATCTTTTTTGCCCTCGGTGGTTACGCTTTGGCCATGTACCTAAATCTTCAGTTACCCCCCGGACAAATGCCCGAATTTTTTACTCTCTACGGGGTGACAGAATTACCTTTTATTTGGCAACCTTTTTATTCCCTACCTTTGACAATTCTAGCCCTAATTATCGTACCAGCGATCGTGGCAGGATTATTGGGTTATTTAATCTTCCGCAACCGCATTAAAGGGGTTTATTTTTCGATTTTAACCCAAGCGGCTTTACTGGTATTTTTTAACTTTTTTAACGGTCAACAGAAGTTAATTAACGGCACTAATGGCTTAAAAACCGATACCCAAACAATTTTCGGTTTGCTGGTGGGTTCCGATGCCGTTCAAGTGGCCTTTTATTTACTCACAATTGTCTGTTTACTGGCTATTTATCTGCTCTGTCGTTGGTTAACTACCGGCAGATTTGGGCGCTTGTTAGTCGCCATTCGCGATGATGAGGTGCGTGTCCGTTTTTCCGGTTATGATCCTACTTGGTTTAAGGTGTTAGTTTTTGCCATTTCTGGGGCGATTGCCGGTGTTGCCGGCGCTCTTTATACCGTGCAAACGGGAATTATCACCCCTAACTCTATGGATGTGGCTTTTTCCATTGAAATGGTGATTTGGGTGGCTGTGGGGGGACGTGCTACCCTTGTGGGGGCAGTTGTCGGTACTTTATTAGTACGCCTAGCCCAAACTTTTTTAAGCGAACAATTTCCGGAAGTCTGGGTATTTTTCCAAGGGGCCCTATTCCTAATTGTGGTGACAGTGCTTCCCGATGGTCTTCTCGGTGGGATTAAACGTTTGCTGACTCATTTTGGTTTCCGCAAAACTTTAATTACCTATCCTAGTATTGAGGAAGCTCCGGAAGTGCAACTGGAAAGAGAAGAATTAGAGCATAAGTGACCTTAGCTATCAGTTATCAGTTATCAGTTATCAGTTATCAGATGTGAGTTTTCAGTTCACTGATTACTGCTGACTGTTCACTGAAAATACTTCCCAATTCCCTCTTAGAAATTATGACTGGAAAAATCTTAGAAATCGAGAATCTTACCGTTAGTTTTGGGGGTTTTAAAGCTCTCAATAATCTTAATTTCAGTATGGATACGGGAGAATTACGGGTGATTATCGGTCCCAATGGTGCGGGAAAAACCACTTTTTTAGATGTGATTACGGGGAAAGTGCAACCCACCATCGGACGGGTATTATTTAAAGGTCGAGATCTCCGCAAAATTCCCGAATATGCGATCGCTCGTTTAGGTATTGGTCGCAAATTCCAAACTCCCAGGGTATATTTAAATCTAACTGTCCGAGAAAATCTCGATTTAGTTAGCAACCGTAATAAAAATGTTTTCTCGACTCTTTTCGGTCGTCCTCCCCTAGAAGATAGCAGACAAGTTATTGGTTTATTGGAAATTATCGGGTTAACTGCTAAAGCTGATTTATCCGCTTCTTTACTTTCCCACGGGGAAAAACAACGCTTAGAAATAGGACAATTAGTAGCCCAGTCACCAGATTTACTGCTAGTAGATGAACCCGTGGCAGGATTAACCGATGAAGAAACGGAAAACGTGGGTAATTTGTTATTAAATTTAGCGGAAAGTCATTCGATTATTGTCATTGAACATGATATGGAATTTGTCCGTCAAATTGCCCGCAAAGTCACGGTTTTACACCAAGGAACTGTTCTCTGTGAGGGGAATATGGAGCAAATTCAAAATGATCCGAAAGTTATTGAAGTTTATCTAGGTTCCTCGGAAGAATAAAAAGTCAAAGGATTAAAATTAGTTAAAAAGGGTTGACAATGTTACACATATCTGAACTCAATGTTTACTACGGAGAAAGTCATATTTTAAGAGATGTTGACCTTAACATTAATGCGGGAGAAATGGTCTGTTTAATCGGACGTAATGGCGTGGGTAAAACTACCCTATTAAAAACCTTGATGGGTATCTTAAAACCGCGAGCGGGAACAATTAATTATGAGCAAGAAAACCTGATTAATAAAACCTCAGATCAAAGAGCCAGATTAGGACTGGGTTATGTGCCGCAGGGTAGGGATATTATTCCCCGTTTAACGGTAAAAGAGAATTTAACTCTCGGTTTGGAAGCTTTACCCACAAAAAGAAAAAATGCCACAATTCCCGAAGAAATCTTTGATTTATTTCCCGTTTTAAAAACCATGTTATCGCGGATGGGAGGAGATTTAAGCGGTGGACAACAACAGCAATTAGCCATCGCTCGCGCTTTAGTGGGGGAACCAAAATTATTAATTTTAGATGAACCCACGGAAGGAATTCAACCGTCAATTATTCTCGAAATTGAAGCAGCGGTGCGGCGTATTGTTGCCAGTAAAGGAATCGCCGTTTTATTAGTAGAACAACACCTGCATTTTGTCCGCCAAGCTGATCGATATTACGCCATGCAGAAAGGGGGAATTGTTGCTTCCGGTTTCACGAGCGAATTAAGTCAAGAAGTCATTCAGCGATTTTTGGCGGTTTAAACTTAACTTTTTCCTTGATATATGACTCAAATAGTCGTAATTGGTGGCGGGGCAGCGGGATTTTTTGGCGCAATTAAAGCGGCAGAATCTAACCCAAAAGCTGGCGTTACTATCCTAGAAGCGGCAAAAGAACCTCTAGTTAAAGTGCGGATTTCGGGAGGGGGACGCTGTAATGTCACCCATCATTGTTTTGATGTTTCCCAATTGGTTAATTATTATCCTCGCGGTGGCAAAGCACTACGGGGAGCTTTTAGTCGGTTTCAACCCCAAGATACTATTAAATGGTTTGAATTGCGGGGGGTAAAACTCAAAACAGAAGCGGATGGACGAATGTTTCCCAGCACCGATAATTCTGAAACTATTGTTAATTGTCTGCGGGAAAGTGCGACTTTTGCTGGGGTTGATTTAAGGCTAAATTCCCCAGTTAAATCGGTTAAAAAACAGGAAGAAAGTTTTTTAATTGAATTAAAAAAAGATGAGCAAATTAGGGCAGATAAGCTGTTAATTGCTACGGGAAGTAGTCCTTTTGGTTATCGCACCGCTCAAGATTTAGGTCATTCTTTAGTCTCTCCTGTCCCTTCTTTATTTACCTTTCAAATTGCCGATGCTCGTCTGAAAGATTTGTTAGGGGTTACTGTGGATAAAGTGCGAGTTCGTCTTGGGGGAAGCAAATTAGAACAAATCGGACCTTTATTAATTACCCATTGGGGAGTTAGTGGACCGGCTATTTTAAAACTCTCTGCTTGGGGAGCGCGGGTGCTTCACGAGCATCATTACCGAATGCCTTTAATCATTAATTGGTTGGGGGATTATCATCCTGAAAAATTGCGAGAAATTATCTTACAAACTAAAAGTGAATATCCCAAAAGAAAACTTTTTAATTATTGTCCTTTTGAACAGTTACCTAAGCGTCTTTGGCAGAGTTTATTAAGTTACTTGACTGTTAACTCGGAAACTCCCTGGGCAGAATTATCTAAAAATACTCTCAATAGATTGATGATGGAATTACAGCAAGGGGAATATCAAATCAAAGGGAAAGGAGTGTTTAAGGAGGAATTTGTCACCTCTGGGGGAGTGAATCTTCAGGAAGTGGATTTTAAAACTATGGAAAGTAAAATCTGTCCGGGGTTATATTTTGCCGGGGAGGTACTAGATATCGATGGAGTCACGGGGGGATTTAATTTTCAAAGCGCTTGGACCACTGGTTATCTCGCCGGACAAGCTATGGGCAATAGAAGGGTGTAGGAAGCACCGGAGAGGGGGAAGTGGGGAAGTGGGGAAGTGGGGAAGTGGGGAGCCTTTTTTCAGTAAACAGTAAACAGTGAACTGAAAACTCACATCTGACAACAAGGGCCGAATCTAAGACCTAATTGGTTAAGCTAAAAGCTTTGATGTGCTTAGTTTCTAACCTTCTTTTTAGGTAGGAGAATTGTCAGATTCTGTCTTTTGCCTCTTGCCTGTTGCCT
>NZ_JASJFF010000663.1:0-1456 GCF_030065435.1 Microcystis sp. M53603_WE2 | reverse complement strand
TGTCCCCACGAAAAACTTTTTCAGCAGACCCTAATTAGGGGTCTCAAGACCCCCCCTAGCGGCCACCGAGAAAACCTTCACCAGCTAAGTATTTTTACTCAAGTCTCTGGAGGGGGACAGCTTATGTGACAGTTGAGGGTGCGGAATGTGGGTTTCAGGGAAAAAGTGCCTAAATTTCCCCCCGATCACTCCCATATCCAGTACTTTTTGATTGCCAAATTGATTGACCTTATGGATTGCATGATTTAAGCTGTGTGAGTTAGATCACTCAGGTAGTCGCAAAACTCAAGTTTGAATTGTGCCTATGATTCCCGTTTTGTCACCATTTTCAAAAGTACAGGCGATCGCCGTAACAAGAACCGACGGTAGTGATCCGATAGTAGTGGCGTAGCTCTCTTGCTTATCTAGCCTGAGTTGTGTAGAATATTTACTAATAAAAATAATTACCTGACAAATGTCAAGAATTTGCTTTTTATGATTGCTGTTTTTATCAATATCTTCTCTTGGATCATTAAACTTTGGTTGGATGGCGATGAAGATTTAGAACAGAATCTTCTGACAAAAGATTCACAAGCTTCAATATTTAGTTGTCCTAAATGTGGTTCTTGCCATACCATCAAAAATGGTTCTACACATAATGGCAAACCGAAACGTAAGGGTAAAAATTGTGGTCAACCGTTGGTAATTAATCCTAGTCATAAAACCGTCTCTAACGAAACCCAAAAATTAATAAATCTCCTGCTACTAGAAAGAATTTCTCTGCGAGGAATTGCTAGAGTAACTGGAGTGAGTTGGTCATGTTTACAAAACTATCTTAATAATAAATTTAACCAATTTCCTCGCCAGGTATAGGTAACAGACAAACCTAAAGGCAAATTAATCATAGAATTGGATGAGTTATAGTCATTATTATTTTGTAATAAAATTTAGGTATATATTTGGTTAGCTATCGATAGAACTACCCGAGAAATAATTGGTTGTTATTTAGGAGATAGAAGCCGTAAATCAGCTAAAAAGCTCTGGAAAAGTCTCCCATGAGTTTATCGACAATGTGCTGTTGCTTACACAGACTTTTGGGAGTTATATAAGACAGTAATTCCTCGTAAAAGTCATCGGGCAGTAGGTAAAGAAACTGGTCAAACTAATCCTATTGAAAGATTAAACAATACTCTTCGACAAAGAATTTCTAGATTGGTCAGACAGAGTCTATCGTTCTCCAAAAAAATGGATAATCATATCGGGGCTATCTGGTATTTCATCTTCCACCATCGATAAAAATCTATGATTAAACCCACATTCCGCCCCCTAAAAATCTATGAATGAACTACCCCGCCGCAAGCGGACGGGGTATCAGAATCAAAATAGACTCAATTGTAGATTTTGGTGTAGCTGCAGGTATTCTTTATCTTGTTCTTTTACATATCTCGCTATCATACCTTCATCCCCATGCTTTCCT
>NZ_JASJFF010000401.1:0-1050 GCF_030065435.1 Microcystis sp. M53603_WE2 | reverse complement strand
TCTTGTGGTACATCGCTTGGTACAAAAAACAAGGGCAACAAAGCCTGAAACGACCGACTCCTGACGACCGGCTACTGACTCCTACCCCCAGGAAAAACTTTTTCAGCAGACCCTACTTACAGATCAGAGGCAGGCATTGACAATTAATGTAGGATTAGTTAGTATGATGATCTAATCCTACCAGGCTGTCGTAAACAGTTTATGGCAATGAGTAAGAAAGTTAGCATAACCTTAGACGACGAAGTTTTGGAATTTGTAGATCGACTAGCAAGCAATCGTAGCAGCTTCATAAATGATGTTCTCTGGCAAGAGAAGAGAAGGGTTTTTATGAAAGAGCTAGAAGACGCTTATAAAGATCAGGCCAATGATCCAGAGATGCAAGCAGAAATCTCTGTCTGGGATATTGCAGTGGGCGATGGTCTAAATGCCTAATGGAAGACTAACCTATAAGCGAGGAGAGATCTGGTGGGTCGATCTGAAACCCGTTCTTGGTTATGAAACCGATAAAGAACGTCCTTGCCTGATTTTACAAAACGATATTGGCAATCAAAATGGAACAACGACAGTAGTTGCTCCATTGTTGCCCGGGAAAAGGACTTATCCTTTTGTTGTCAATATTACCCCGACAGTGCAGAATGGACTAGACGGAGATCGACACATCAACTTAAGTCAAATGAGGGCTGTAGATTCTCAAAGAATTAAGAATAAACAGGGTGTTTTAGAAGACGTTTATTGGGAAGAAATAGAGAAAGCAGTATGTATTGAGCTCGGTTTCAGCAAATCGCTATCGCCGTAGGGTGCGTTCCCTAATGTAAGTCCTACTACTCCACTAATAGATTTTTGGGGAACGCACCATGTACATTGATTGAAACTGTGGGTTAAAGTGCGGTCGCCGATCTTAATAAGCTAGGCTCTTCGTTACTTGTTATGGTTCGATAGGGGGGCATAAATCGACTAAATCCTTATCTGGCAAGAGACTTAATTGATTAGTTCGCTCTAGATAAAAAACAATTGACAAAAATCGCTAAATGCCTTTCTATATAAGGGTTC
>NZ_JASJFF010001139.1:0-8883 GCF_030065435.1 Microcystis sp. M53603_WE2 | reverse complement strand
GCATAAATCGACTAAATCCTTATCCGGCAAGAGACTTAATTGATTAGCTCGTTCTAGATCGAAAACAATTGACAAAAATCGCCAAATGTCTTTCTATATAAGGGTTTCATCCCTTATAAACCCCCTCCATTGCATAACACAAACCGAAGAACCCTTTTTCACTAAACCCTAATTATTCGCTAAAGAGATAATTGCTGCGATCGCCAACTGGCCAATCTTGATTTTCTCCCCCGATAATTAAACGTTTAATATCGACAAAATCCTTACTTAATTGGGTCAAGGCATTGATTAAAATATCTAAAGCAATAAGATCGCTAGTACCAAGGTCAAACCAACAACGTCCCCAAGTACCTAAGTATTCAAAATCGGTCATATTGTGCATCGGTGACATAAAGGCATTTTCGGCTATATCTGGATCGTATTCCATATAACTAATATCGACTCCCACCTCCTGTACCTGTAGGTTTTCGGCATTGAAAGCTCCTAATTTACCCAAATAAAACCAAGAAGCAAAAACTTCTTCTACATACTGCTGTTCCATATTCGAGGGAACTGTCGAAAATTCCAGCCAAAACCAGACATCAAAAGGATTAAATTCGCGAAATTGCACTTCCATGTTTTTAAAGGTAAAAAGTAAAAAAGAGGTTGGGTGTTAGGGTGTTGGGGGTTCGCAGTTCGGAGTCAAGAGTCAGGAACTCACCGTTCGCTTATTTTAAACTTAGGGAGCTTCGATAAATGAGGCTAACTGTTTTCTGTACAAGGCTTTTAGCCGACTAAGTGGGGAGCGAGGGACTATTTTGGGCAGTCATCTTCGCTGTGCCTGGGCATCGCTACAAAAACGAAGCAATTGTGATTTTAAGTAGGTTAGTTGGCACACTGCGAAGCGGCTCCCTTCGAGATCGCCTTGGATTAATTTTCTCCAAGTTAACCACCGCTAGGTCTTCTGAAAACTTTATGCTGTAAGCTTTTTTCGCCATGATAATAAGGTCGAGTTCAAAAATTTGAGCGAACGGTGAGAGGAGCAATATGCTGTAGGAACGGTTAAGTCTAAGATTTTTCAACCTAGACCAAGTTTCAATGCTTTTTAAAACTATGACAAAAAATCCAGAAGATAAGCAATCTATTCATTTAGATCCTAAATGTTTCTCTATGAAATCGACTAGGGTTGCTTTCGGAACAGCACCTATTATCTGATCGACCTTTTGACCCTTTTTGAAGAGTATCAGAGTGGGAACGCTGCGAATGTTATACTGACTAACAGTTCGCGGATTTTCATCTGCGTTCACTTTGACAACCTTTACGCGACCTGCATATTGTTCAGCAATCTCATCCACGACTGGTGCAACCATACGACAGGGACCACACCAGGGCGCATAAAACTCAACTAGAACAAAAGTATTGCTTTCTAGAACTTCTTCGTCAAAGATTTTGTCAGTAATTGGTGTAACTTGAGCGGATACTTGAATCTGCCATACATTTAAGCCAAGAATTAGCGTAATTGTGACTAAAAAATGGGCTAAAATTTTGGTTATTTGCTCGTTATTAATCATCGTTTTTTATCATTCTTAGCGGGAGATAGTAACCAAATAATCTACTTTTCGAGGCGGTGCTTGCTGAATCATTGTATTTCTTATTAAAATATCTACTTTGCCTTTGTATTCTTGAAAATTAGCATACTCCCTTCGATAGCGTAATCGATAATCTTTGGCTTCAACAGCTTTACCAATCTGCTCAGACTTTAACCCAGAATTGCCTGTATCTACGATAAAATCAACAGATATACTATCTTTTAGGGCAACATCGGGACTAGCAAAACTAATTATAGGAACATTATTGTTAATACCGATAACTCTAAAAGTTAAGTGGTTAGTTTTTCCGTAGTTAGGCTTACTCAGAACGACAGCATAAGCCGGGTCAGTAGAACGAAGTGAGTTTACATTAACTGACTCCCACACCCCCTCTTTTCCCATGTCATGGGTTTCACCGACACTTTGATAATAGTTAGCAGATACCTTTTTAGAAGCCAGGATATTTTGGAATTTATTCAAGTCAGTAGTTCCTAAAGGGATGATAATCTTCGGTAACGGATTGCCCGGAGGTTTTATCTTTGTGTAAATATTCTGAGTTAACTGATTGACGTTATTTGTTGGGTTAAGCTGGGAAGCTTGACTTAATTGAACTCCAGTTCTCGTTTCTACGATCCGACTAACTGTTGCCTTGTAAGATACTTGAGATAAAACAGGAACCACGCACAAAAGAGTGATTGTTAAGGCAAGTAAAACCACCTTGTGAATTCTAAGAAGTCTCAATTTAAGTTTCATGACTGATTTTTCCTCGATATTTTAAATTTCTGCTTTTCGTCAAATATCGGCTTTAGAAACAGCACATCTAAAACCATATTGCAGGTTTTTTTGGCTAATATCTATTAGGGACGGTTTTTGATGGATCGGATATAAAGCTATGTCTTGTCCATAAGAGCCTCCCTTAAGAGGTTGTTTGTTATGATCGGATTTCAAAGAAGCAGATATGTCATTATCGACTAACGAGCCAACATACCAAATATCTGTCCATTCAAAAGCATTACCGATCAGATCAAAGACACCGTATATACTCTGTCCATCGGGATAACTTTTAACTTTCTCCGCATGGCGATCATCCCAATTATCCTTATCTCGCCATTTATCGCCAGTATTTGCTTTAACTTTAGTGGGGTCAAGATTATTCCCCCAAGGATAATTATATTTTTGGGGTTTGTCAGATGATTTATATATGCCATAAGCAGATTTCTCCCATTCAAAAACAGTTGGTAATCGTTTTCCTTGCCAAGCGCAGTAAGCGAAAGCGTCTTTCCAATCGACATTGACAACTGGTGCATCTGGTTCTTTACTCCATTTATTATAAAAAGGCGGATTCCACCTGTCAGGTTTATGGTTTTGGGGATTCTCTTTATAGAAAAGTTGATCTCCAGATAATTTCTGATATTTTGCTGGATTCTCCTCAATCTCTTGCAAAAACTGTCTATATTCAGCATTAGTTACCTCATGTTTGTCAATATAAAAACTGTCTAACTCAATTTCCTTTTCCTTTTCCTTTTTGCTTTCAAGGGGATTGCCAATTAAAAACTGGCCCTTGGGGATAAGTGCCATATCTTGAGTTAAATTTCCTGATAACTTATCAGTTGGTATTTGGATAGTGATAGGATTTAAATAACGCCTGTATCCTTCTATTTTTACTGGATACCTAACAAGATAGCCATTGTTTTTTACTTCAACATAGTAAAATCCTTTTGGCAAACCCCCCAAATCTGGAAGTCCCCAACTCACTTTTACTTCTTTTACATTACCGTCCTTTTCCACAGATAATACTCTTGTGGCATGATTCAAATTTTCTCCCTGTATTGATTCTACCTTTAAACGACCAATATCATTCGGAATGACCCGTATTAAATAAACAGAAATCACGGAGAAGAGCAAAACAATTAATCCTTTCAAGCCACGGTCGCTATAATATCGCCATAAGCTATGTTGAAGTAATTTTTCTTTTTCAGAATCTAAATCAAGATTGGCTTTAAAGGGTTCAATCTCCTTAAATTGATTGACAGGAATAAGATGTCGATAAACTTTCCAATTTGCGAAACATCTCTCAAAAAGTTCTTGTGCTTTCTTAATTTCTAATTCTTTAATATCATACCACTTATTTACTTTCTGCACTAAATATTCATGGGTTAAAGAATATTTTTTTTCCCCAGGGATTGTTTCTATAAGACGGCTTCTGTCTAGCCTTTCAAGGACTGCTTCTATTTCCGTTTGAGCAATACCAATTTGTTGAGAAATTTCCGTGAGAGACTTAAAAGCACGAGTTCCTTGACTCGTAACCATTTGCTTGAGAATTAACTTCGCTTCTTCCCGTTCTTGAGGCAGAAATTGGTCAAGAATTACATCCACATATCCCTGCAAAATCCCCTTAACACCACCCAGTTCTTGATAGAGATTTTCCTTGATAATAACTGTTTCTCCTGCTTGTAGTTGCTCCTGATATCTTGTTCTCGCTTCATCAAACAGTCGGTTACAAACAATCTGAAGGTGAACGGGTTCGACTTGCTCACGCGATTCTTCATTAATTCCCTTGAGAAGTTGAGGTAGAAGTTGATTCTCTAATAAATCAGGATCGTAGATAATATTAGGATAGAGGCGTTGCAACGGTTTTTTAATCGCACTGAGAGCTTCACTTTTGTTTAAAGGTTTTAAATAATAGAAGTAACTCTCAGTATTAAATTCCGGTGATGTTTCCCAAAATTCTCCTAAATTTCCATAAAAATCCTGGCGGATAGAAATAATAAAGGTAATTGATGAAGCTTGAATCTGATTTAAGCATTCACCAAATTCTTGAGTGAACTTGGTCTGCTGCTGTTCTGGTAAATTTAAAAAGAATCTTTCAAATTGATCCAAGAAAATCGCTAAGGGACGTTTCGACTCATGGCGTACCTGATTTAAAACTTCAGCCATTGTCTGACAATGACTCAGATCGATATTGACATTTTCAAGATTGTTAATTCCCTCTTTAATTAGGTCGGTGGGATAGCCATAATCTCTAAAAACGATGGTAAAGTAACCTCTTTCTACCAGTCTAGGAATGATACCAGCATTAATTAAGGATGTTTTGCCACTCGCCGATTTTCCATTAATTAGCACTAATTTATGACTAGAGATTTTGGCAACCAGTAAATCCGAGACAACTTCCCGACCATAGAATATATCAGCATCCGTCGTGTCATAGTAACTTAGAAACTTATAGGGATCTTCTTGGCTAGGTCGATCCTCTTGACGGTATTGACTCCAACTTACAGAAGTTGATGACAAGGCATAAAATTTAATTTCATATTTGTTACCACCAACAACATCACCTCGAACGATTGCTTGATCGCCAAAGGAGATACTTGTACTCTGGTTATTTATACTGTCTTCCATAGCCATTACCTCATCACTCAAAAGTAGTTAACCGTATGTAGAAAACAATGAGGCTAGAAATTAGACAATAAGTGAAAGTCCGATCATTTTAGCGACTTTTACGAGAATTGGCCAAGCTTTAGTTCCAATTTCCCCAACATCTTTCACCTTGTCAAGGATATCTTTAGTGTTTGAGAGATATTGCCCAAATTTTTCTTGGGATTCCTGAGAATTGCTAATACCTCCTTTTTTAGCTTCATTAATCGCAGCAGCGACTTGACCGACGGCTAAATCTTTGTCATCTCCATCGATGGAAGACTCTTTGATTGATGCTTTTAATTGTTTAAGAAGCTCTAAGAGTTCTTCTTGAGAAAATGACGACTCAGCAGTCGCAGTTGTAGTGACTATCTTATCTCTACCAACTACATCGCCTCCAATAGTGGCATTGTTACCAATAGAAATATTAGCTCCCTGATTGTCTTTAGTCGAACCACTCATTTTCCTGTTCTCCTCTTCAGCACTAATGTAACCAAATATGTATCTGAATCTGCCCTCACTAGGACATGGAATAATAAGATATTACACCTAATCCTATCTCACCGTTCGCTTATTTTAAACTTAGGGAGCTTCAATAAATGAGGCTAACTGCTTTCTGTGCAAGGCTTTTAACCGATTAAGCGGGGAGCGAGGAACTATTTTGGGCGGTCAGCTTCGCTGTGCCCGCGGCATCGCTACGAAAATGAAGCAGTTATGATTTTAAGTAGGTTAGTTGGCACATTGCGAAGCAGATCCCTTCGAGATCACCTTGTATTAATTTTCTCGAAGTTAACCACCGCTAGGTCTTCTGAAAACTTTATGCTGTAAGCTTTTTTGCCATGATAATAAGGTGGAGTTCAAAAATTTGAGCGAACGGTGAGTCAGGAGATTGCGTTTTATTTGTTCTCCCCATTCCCCCATCTCCCCACTTCCCCTATCCCCTAACTCCTATGCTGTAATTTCCAGAGAAAACTAGCGAGGAGATTGGTGATAATATGAGCGAGAATTGGGATTAATAAATTACCGGTGATGATGACGGTATAACCGAGGGCAAAACCGACAACAGTTGCCCAGATAACATAGGGCCATTGTTGGGGACCGCTAAAATGGAGGATACCAAAAATTAGACTAGAAACGGTTAAACCAAAGATATTTAAGCCCAAAGCTGGCAAAATCACCCCGCGAAATAATAATTCTTCACTTAACCCCGGCAGTAATCCAATCCAAATTAAATCGGGCCATGCTAAAGGTTTAATGACTAATTCTAAGTAAGCATTAGCACTATGGCGATAACTAGACCAAAAACGATAGAGAAGCCCACTAATTCCACTAATTGCCCCCGCTAAGGCTAATCCGAACAGGAAATCCGGGAGAGTCCAGCGAATGGCGGGAATAGCGATCGCACCGAAATATTGCCAAACTTTGGCGACTACCAGCAAGATAATCGCCGTTACCGCCATAATGGTGAGGACTTGTGTGCGTGTCAGGGGATCAAATTCGGAATTAGGGGAATTAGTCACGGATTCTCGGATAAACAGCGTAAAGAGTTTAAATTAGGGCGAAGAGATGCTAGGTTAACCCCTGCCCGTTGACAAACGATCGCACCGATCGCCTCCATATACGAGTGTACCCTAATTGCTTTCACCCCTAGGGGTTCCGGGGCCACCTTCATTCTTGTACTATTTTCCTGCACGGAAATCAGTACAGTTTTTTCTTGACAAAAACTCAAAACTGTGCTAGAACCGCACGCACTGGCGGGAACGATCAGCGCGTCCACCTCCCGGCTCCAAATAGCATCGGGACCGGGCCGCTTGACCAATTGGGGGGCGCGACTCAAACCCACCAAAACGCAGGGTAAAAAAGTATAACCGATTTCTTCGGCCGCGGCCTTGGGGGAAAGTTGCGGATCGAGGGGCAGCGGACTTAAAGCGGGAGCGTGGGCTGCCGGTATTTGGAATTGTCGCACCACCAGATGGGAAATTACCGCTTCGGCCCCGGCAAGGGGATCCACCCCCTGACCATGGCGATAATTAGCCAGGGCAATGCTATCGGGATCGTCGGGAAAACGGGCAACAATGGCGATCGCTTCTGCCCGGCCTTGGTTAATCAGTTTTTCTGCTCCCCGCAGCAAGCTGTCGGGATTGCCAATTGTTCCCCAACTGGCCCCGGAGGCTGCCTCTCGCAACTGCACATTTAGGGGGGCATCGGTGATCAGGTAATCGGTGAGATCTAAGCCTAGGGTGGCCCGGACAGCATCGGCAGCCTGAAGGTGTCTTTGCAAGAGGTCAAATTCAATGGCGCGATCGAATAGTAACCCGATGCGATTTTGATGGACGGGACTTAATCCCCAATCCCCCCGGGCAAAACGATCTAAAGCGTAACCCTCCACATAATAGGTGTTGTCCAGAGGCCAGTACAGTTGTGCGCCGTTGAGGACATTGGGATGGGTAATTAGGCGATCGCAAACTTGGGCGATCGCTCTGGCCACGGGAATGCCATCCCCAGCATAACCGCCAATCGCTGCCCCGATGCCGGTGGGAATAATTAGTACGGCGGTATAGGGACGGGAATTCACGAGGCAGTGGTGACAATCGCTTCGACTTTGACTTGATTATTCTCGCTATCCACTTCTGTGATTGCCCAACGCAAGGGTTCACCCCGTTTGGCTAATTCTTTTTCGATTTCTTGCTGCAGTTGTTGCGGGGTTTCCTGTAGGTCGATTTCGGCACTAATAAAGTGAGTGGTCATAGTCATAACTCCCGTGGATCATCTCATTTAGTTTACCGCAGTGGGGAGACCACTTCGTGAGCGTTGCGGGGGGGAGTGGGGAGAAGACCGATAGCCGTAGTGTGACACCCTTAGGAATAGACCTCTTGTAAAAATCAAAAATTATCTTGGTTGGTTAGGAGTCAGCAGCCAGTAGCCAGGAGAATTAAGAAGGAACAGTAATCAATTAAACAGTCTATTTGGATATTTTATGCCACTTAATCCTTATTTTTAGCGTTTTTAAACCATCAAAAATCAATTGTGCCAGAGATTTAAGCATTAGCTTCAAAATAGTTAAGAATTATTCTCAACTATTAAAAAATATTGTTGATACTAGACTTGGCTAAAAAAAAGCCCTAGACTGAATGGTTGACAAGAAAATTAGTCTAGAGCCTGATTAAACCAAAGAAGCGATGCCAGTCGCTCCTTTAGCAGTGCATAGTTGAGGCTAAGTGATTACTAGAATCATTTAGCGCCAGCTTTGTCTATGTCTAAATTCTAGTCTTGACGTTATTGAGCGTCAACTTGAGTCTAAAAATCCTTTGATGGTTGGACACAGGTATTCTCTGGACTTTTTTGATCAAAGTTCGACTTAATTGAGATAATTTCTCATTTACTCTTTCCAAATCGTCAAGGAGAAGCAGATGTTATCTGATCCCACAGAATCCGAAAAAATAGATTTCCCCAAAACCCTAGATATCGCCACCGTTTGCGTTTATGGGCTAGGAATCCTCTCGGCGGGCTTATTTTTATTCCTGCCCTTCGTCAATCTCCTGCATCCGAGTCCGTGGCAGCGATGGTTAGGCACAATTCACGGTTTTGGCTCTTTATTAGCCCTAGTCGTCATTGTTTACGCAGGCCACCTCGCTTTTCCCCTGTTAAGAGGTTCTAGCAAACTCTTGCGGCAAATGCGAACCCTCACCTTCTGGGCTACCGTCCTCGCTTTTTTAGCGATCGCCACTGGTAATTTAGCCTATATGCGCTATCGGGCCGATTTAGAGTTTGGCGGTGCGCGGGCATGGCTAAAGGAAAATTCGCCCCTCGGTCAATACGTCCTCATGGAATACCACGAATTCAGCGTCCTTTTTACCCTACCCCTAGGCGTGGCCTGCACTTGGATTCTCTGGAAATACGG
>NZ_JASJFF010000923.1:0-2207 GCF_030065435.1 Microcystis sp. M53603_WE2 | reverse complement strand
TTAATTTTTGAGAGGGCAAAAATGAGAAAAATAAGCATAAAATTGCATAAAATAACCAAATAGAGCATTTAATTGATTAATGCTCATTCTTAATTCTCCTGACTACTGACTACTGGCTCCTGACTCCTCACCTAAAGGAAGATTTTTGATTTTTGCAAGAGGTCTATTTTAGGTTTCTGCTAGGTCGAAATTTACTCTTTGATATAAATCTTGAAAAGAAATCTGCCAATCCACCGACACCAATTGTAAAACCGCATTTTCCCCCGTGACGAAATCAATTAACCATTGATCATCCTTTTGTTTATAGTAACGTTCCACACTATAACTAGATTGTTCGATCAGAATATATTCCTGAAAAGTTGGCAGAGAACGATAGAATTTAAACTTATCCCCTCGGTCATAAGCTTGGGTAGAATTAGAGAGAACTTCGACAATAATTAAAGGATTGATCACGTTAGATTGACTATTCCCTTGATAGAGAGGTTGACCTTTAATCACCATCACATCGGGATAGGTGTAAATACTATAATCTGACAGCCATAAACGCACCGTTTCCATGTAGGTATAATAATCTTGATTATTGATATTTAAGGGAAAATTACGGCAAAAATTTAGACAAATCTGATTGTGATTAGTGGTGGCTCCTACCATTGGGATAATTTCTCCTTGACGATATTCATTTTTATCTTCGGATGTTTCCTCCAGAGCTAGATATTCTTCGGGAGTATAATATTTAGTTTCGGTAGTCCTTAACATTTTTGACTCTCCTTCCTCTTCTATTTTCTAGGATACAGCATTTCTCTAAAAAGAGACAAAGTTATCCTTGAGCAAGGTTATCAATTGAGTGGCTCGGATCATATTTTTTGCTTAATCTCTGGCAAAAAATGCTGAGAAATCCACAATTAAAAATCTAACTATCAAAATTGCTCACCCCAAAGGTTAAAATAAACTAGATAAATAGTTTTATGTTTAGTTTCTCCTATGTTTAACTGGTTCCGTCGTCAGAAAGTCCAACCCGAACAAGAACAAACACCCCCCGCACCCGTAGAGGAAACCCCCAGCGAGGCAACCCCGACGACTAGCGAGACAACCAGTCAGGAAGAGTATTTAGATTGGGCTAAAAAAGCCTTTAAAAATATTCAAGAGAAAAAAGCCACGGCCGAGGCCGTCGTGAGCGAACCCTCTGAAACATCTATTGCTGAAACCGAACCTCTGCAAGAGGAAGAACCGGTTAAAGAAGAAGAAACCGAGGATAATACCCCCGCATGGCTGAAAAAATCTGATCGCCTCGAAATTCTCAAAGAAACCGCCATCGAAACCCCCACAGAACCAGATGAGGACTTTATCTGGTCCGCCAAAGTTTTAGCCAATCAGGGACGACAAGCAGAGGACGTTTCGGAAGAAGAAATCACTTGGTTAAAAAAATTGCGTCAGGGTTTAGGCAAAACGCGCCGCAGCTTGGTCAATCAGCTTAAGGCCGTGGTCGGTCAGGGTCCCCTCAATCAAGATGCGGTGGAGGAAATCGAAGCTTTATTGCTTCAGGCCGATGTGGGGGTAGATGCCACCGATTATATTATCACTACCCTCCAAAATAAGCTAAAACAGGAAGCTTTGCCTCCCGAAAAAGCGATCGAATATCTCAAAGAAATTATCCGCGAGATTTTAGATTCACCTTTAGCCAATTATAGCAACCCCGGTTTTGAGCCAGAAAAAGGCAAATTAAATATCTGGATGCTCACAGGAGTTAACGGAGTCGGTAAAACGACGACTATCGGCAAATTAGCCCATTTATCTAAACAATCTGGCTATAGCTGTATAATCGCCGCTGCCGACACCTTTCGCGCTGCTGCCGTGGAACAGGTGAAAGTTTGGGGAGAGCGATCGCAAGTCGAAGTAATTGCCAACCCGGGCAAAAATACCGACCCGGCCGCCGTGGTGTACGATGGCATCGAAGCCGCTAAATCCAGGGAGGTAGAATTACTCTTAGTGGATACGGCGGGAAGATTGCAGAATAAAAAGAACTTAATGGCAGAATTAAGCAAAATTCGCCGCATTATCGACAAAAAAGCCGAGAGTGCCGTGGTGGAATCCCTTCTAGTTCTCGATGCCACTTTAGGACAAAACGGGCTGCGACAGGCCGAGGTTTTCTCGGAAGCTGCCCAATTAAGCGGCGTGATCCTGACTAAAATCGATGGTACAGCTAAAGG
>NZ_JASJFF010001397.1:0-5059 GCF_030065435.1 Microcystis sp. M53603_WE2 | reverse complement strand
CCATTCCTGCAAAACCCAATGGGCAACTCGTTCACTCTATTTTGAGGGACAGAAGCGAAATCAATTCTGTATCCTACACTACCGTTTGAATTTGGAATTGCTGACTATGTTGACCTATAACCACAAAAAAACCCGCTTGCGCGGGCTTTTTCCACAAAACCAAAGTTTTAATTAACCTAACAACGCTTTTGCCTTCGCTACCACGTTATCCACAGTAAAACCGAACTTCTCTGACATTCCTAGATAAAATATCGTAATTTTGTTAAAATAATCTCAAAGAAAAGCCTCTAAAATCAAAGGTAATGTCCAAAATCGCTAAAAAACTTAGTAATTCTCCTTTTCGTTATCCCGGCGGTAAATTTTATGCCCGTAAGCTAATCTTAGCTTGTCTTCCTAGTCACCATAAGTATTGTGAACCCTTTGCGGGGGGAGCATCTATATTCTTTGCTAAGGAAAGTGTAGCAGAGAATATTCTCAATGACAAAGATGAGGAATTAATCAACTGTTATCGACATATCAAAGATTATCTTGATAGTCTAATTGAATTATTAAAAGATCTAAACGCTACCAAAGAACTACACAGTTATTATAAAAATGAATTTCAACCAGCCAATGACCTAGAAAGAGCCATGCGTTGGTATTATCTAAATAGAACTTCCTACTCAGGAATTATGAAACTTGAAAATTGTTATTGGGGCTATGGTGATAAGTATTCTATGCGTCCTGAAAACTGGCCTTCTCACCTAAAAACCACTTCGGAAAAACTGCAAAATGTCAATTTATCTTGTTTAGATTTTGAAGATTTAATCAATCAATTACCCGATGATTACTTTTTATTTGTCGATCCTCCTTACTTTCAAGCAGATCAAAATAAATTCTATTCCTGCTTCTTCAGTCTAGAAGATCATGAAAGGTTATGTAAGACGTTGAAAAAACATCAACATCGATTTAAATTTCTTTTGACTTATGATAATTGCTCCGAAATTAGAGAAATGTATGATTGGTGTATTTCTTTACAAGATAATGAATGGAATTACACTATTAATCGAACTGATGATCAAAAAAATGGTTTAAAATTAGAACATGGTTATCAGAGTGAAAGACGCAAGGGCAAGGAGGTATTTATTGCTAATTATGATCTTGAGAAACCTGCAAGATTTACACCTCTACAATTAAGTTTATTCGATGTATCTTGATTCCTAATTTTAATCAAGTAAATCCTCTATTTTTTCTATCGGGAGCCATGGTTGTAGAGGTTCAGCCGTATTAACATCAAAGAAAATTTTGGGATAATTAGGGATGAAATTACAGTTTTGATCCTGGCATTTCTGGCGAGAACAATTGATATTATTGGTTTGATTTGCTGTTAAATCTTTACTTCTGGCAACGTACATTTTTAAAAGGGCTTCTTCTTGATTATTAATATTAATTTTGCTTAAAAATATTTGCTCTTTTGGTGTGGGCTTCCAAACAAATAGTCCCGTTTCTAAATTGGTCTAAAAAAAAGCATTGGCAAGAGATGTAATCACTAAATCAAAATCTGTTTTAATATGAAGGTATTCCTATCAATTTAGACCTTTTGTGTTCGGTAATTCGATTTGTAATTTTCTTGTGCGAGAATGGGTACTTTTTCAAAAAAGATCAAGTTGAACTTCAAAAAAAGGTTTTCTAATTATTAAAGGAGGATCACCGATTTCTCCAGAGAGTTTCAGCAAGCCATCATCAAAAGTATCTAAAACATCCACTCTGGCTTTAATTGCCGTCGCCACATGAGTTGCATCTTTAGGTTTTAGTGCCTGATATTGCCACATCAATTCTCTGGCTAGTTCACCAACTTTTCTGTCCACATCATAAATATAAATCCACTCATGTCGGAAAAAATCTCTGATTTTTTCCTCACTTTCTTTAGGTAATTTTGGCTGTCCTTTTTCTAATTTCACCACTTCAATAAAAGTAAGAGCAGAAGTCACAATTATTACCTGACCATTTTCAGCTGCTTTGAGAACAGAAATACAATCATTAATTTTATCCTTTTCATTTTTCAGGAAAGCTAAAAAAACACAAGAATCCCAGTAGTGTAGCTTTTTTGTTGGACGAATCACTTACTTCCTCCCCAAATTCCGATCATTTCCTCAATGGTAGGTAAATCTTTTTCCTCAGGAAAAAGATCAATTGACTCAACTTTAATCCCGATTTTTTCCCCATCTTCTCTAGAGGTAACTATCCCCGATACAGAGACTCTTTTTTCTAGATATTCTTTGATATTATCAAGTAAATTTGGTTCAAAGTAACATTTAACACTTTTATTAGTCAATAAATTGTAAACTCTAAAAATAGGTTGACGACTTACATCAATAGCTTTAAGCACACCTTCTACAGTACCAAAACTTTGATATTTTCCCCCGATAATTTCATCAACATTAGCAATCAAAGCTTGATTCAAGTCGATACACCTTGAATCAAAGCCCAATTGCACCATAAACTCATCTCTTTTTTTCAATATTGCTAATGATCGCGCACTTTCTAAAGCTCGATCAGAAAAATACTTAGGGCGAATCGGATGTTCTAAAATTGTTACTATTCCCCTTTCTACAGTCTTAATAACTTCAGAAATTTGACTAGGTGTAATCTGATCTTGAGGCATTCCTTCTAAAGTAAGATGAATGCTGCCACTATGAATTTGAGAGATTCTCCAATTTATCAGGGGGCGATTTTTGTTAGCAAGGGTTTTATCTACTTCATGGAGTAGTATTGCTAATTGTTCTTGAGCCTTGATAAATTTATCAAAAGACAACAGTGAGCCTTCTATATCTAGTGTTAGGCTCTTGATTGTTTCCTTCGATATAGGGCTTTCCCCTTTAGTCATGGCTCTAGGAATCGTGATAATTATCTCAAGTGTAAAGGTTTTGGCTAACTACTAAAGCTTCCTACTTTACATTTTTACATGAACTAACCCTAAAGCCTAAACTAGGTTGACCTATAACCACAAAAAACCCGCTTGCGCGGGCTTTTTCCACAAAATCAAAGTTTAATTAACCTAACAACGCTTTTGCCTTCGCTACCACGTTATCCACGGTAAAACCAAACTTCTCTAGAATCACACCTCCTGGAGCAGAAGCGCCGAAGGTATCAACCCCCAACACATCCCCCTCATCGGTGATGTAACGATGCCAACCCATAGTTGAACCCGCTTCCACTGCGAGACGTTTTTTCACTGCTTTCGGCAGTACCGATTCTTTGTATTCTGCCGATTGTTCCTCGAATAGCTCCCAACAGGGCATAGAAACGACGCGAGCTTTAATTCCTGCTTCTTTTAACACCGCAGCCGCTTTATCGCAGAGATACAACTCGCCACCCGTACCGATGAGAATGACATCGGGAGTACCTTCACAATCGGTTATAACATAAGCACCTTTAGCCACACCATCGAGGGAAGTTCCCGCTAAATTGGGCAGATTTTGACGGGATAATGCTAGTAACGTCGGGCGCTTAGTTTCGCTCACCGCTACTTTATAAGCACCGGAAGTTTCCGTACCATCCCCCGGACGCATGACTAAGAGGTTAGGAATAGCGCGCAGAGAAGCAACGTGTTCCACGGGTTGGTGAGTCGGTCCATCTTCCCCTAAGGCAATGGAATCGTGAGTCATTACCCAGATGACGCGGGTTTCTGACAATGCCGATAAACGGATAGAATTCCGCATATAGTCGGTGAAAATCAGGAAAGTCGCCCCGTAGGGAATCAATCCCGTGTTATGGAGAGCAATCCCGTTACAAATCGCCCCCATCGCGTGTTCCCGCACGCCAAAATGGACGTTACGCTCCTGATAACTGCCTTTTTGGAAATTACCAAAATGCTCTAATTCGGTGTAGTTAGAGTGGGTTAAATCCGCCGAACCACCGATTAAACCGGGTAAAACCCCCGCAAGCGCATTTAAGCAGATTTCCGAGTGTTTACGACTAGCGAGCGCCTTATCTTCGGGTTTATAAACCGGTAAAGCTTGCTCCCAACCTTCCGGCAGTTGACCGGTGGTTAACTGTTCAAATAAAGCCGCTTCTGCGGGATATTTGGCCTGATATTCGTTAAATAACTTATTCCAGTCCGTTTCTGCCGTTGCTCCCTTGTCCACTGCTTGCCGGAAACGATTTAACACCTCATCGGGAACCACAAACGGCTCGTATTGCCAACCTAACGCTTTCCGGGTTAACTCGATTTCTGTTGCTCCTAAAGCTGCCCCGTGAACATCGGCGGTATTAGACTTATTGGGGGAACCATAACCGATAGTGGTGGTGATTTTAATCATCGAGGGTTTATCGGTGACAGCTTTGGCGGCTGCGATCGCATTGGCAATGGCATCTAAATCGGTGTTACCATTCTCGACGTGCTGAACGTGCCAACCGTAGGCTTCAAAACGCTTGCTCACGTCTTCGGTAAAAGCGATATCGGTGGAACCATCGATCGAGATATGGTTATCATCGTAGAGAGCGATTAACTTGCCTAAACCCCAGTGACCGGCTAAAGAACAAGCTTCCCCGGAAATACCCTCCATATTGCAACCATCACCCAAAATCACATAGGTGTAATGGTCGATAATTTTGGCATCCGGTTTGTTGAAACGGGCCGCTAAATGGGCTTCTGCTAGGGCCAAACCGACACCATTAGCAATCCCTTGACCCAGAGGACCGGTGGTCACTTCCACCCCTTCCGTGACGAAATTTTCGGGGTGGCCGGGGGTTTTCGATTTCCACTGCCGGAATTGTTTAATTTCCTCGAGGGGAACGCTATCGTATCCGGTCAGGTACATCAAAGCGTACTGCAGCATACAACCATGACCGGCGGAGAGAACAAAACGATCACGATTAACCCATTGGGGGTTTTTCGGGTTAAAACGCAGGAATTGATCCCAGAGAACAAAGGCCATGGGAGCGGCTCACATGGGCAGGCCGGGGTGTCCCGATTTAGCTTTTTCTACGGCATCTACCGCTAAAAAACGCACCGCATTAATACAAAGTTCTTCGAGGGATTGGGAGGCGACAACCATAATGTTTTTTAGAATGAACT
>NZ_JASJFF010000986.1:0-8564 GCF_030065435.1 Microcystis sp. M53603_WE2 | reverse complement strand
GGTGGCCACCATCAGGCAGCTTTTGGACTGTTTGCGGAGATATAGGGCTAATTTGGCGGTGGCGGTGGTTTTTCCTGTCCCTTGCAACCCGGCCATTAAAATTACGGTGGGGGGTTTATCGGCCTGAGCTAGGGGAACGTTACTTTCCCCCATAATTTTAACTAATTCATCATAGACAATTTTGATAAATTGCTGACCGGGATTGACTCCAGAAATAACTTCAGCGCCGAGGGCTTGTTTCTCGACCTCAGCAATAAATCCCTTGACTACCTGTAGGTTAACATCTGCTTCTAATAAGGCCCGCCGGACTTCTTTGAGGGTTTCTTGTATATTGGCCGAGGAGATTTTATCTTGACCTCGTAATTTTTTCCATGCGTCTTCTAAGCGGTCGGCCAGTGCGTCGAACATAGTTTCGGAATTAAATTTTTAACTAGATCGATTTTATCTCAAATGTCGGGGGAAGACCCCTGTTCTTAGCCTGTCATTAGTCCAGGGCCTGCATAGTGCAGCCACTCTCCCGGTGTAGGAGAGTGAGCAGCGGGGAGAGACAATCCATAATTGGGTTTTTAAAGTGCGATTTACTTACTAGCCACTCCTAAATCCTTCACTTCTAACTTTTGATTGCTCAAAAATAGTCGTAATTTCAACAAACTGAGAGTTTGACCGAGATTGAGGGGAAGGAAAGAAATGCCTTCTAAACGCGATTGTAACCAACCATCGCCCCAATACCATTCGTGATAGCCATCGATACCTTGACTCAAAAGCAAGCGTAAACACTGGTCATTGGCCAATAAAACCTGATGTTGTACGGGAATTAAACCTAACCAAGAGGTAAAAGTCAAACCTTCCTCTAATTTATCGGGTAGATTGGGCGAGAGCATTTGCGGCCACAGCCATTGACGGAGATGAGCAGTTTTGAGCAAACTATCCCGGATAGCCTGTTCACGGGCCGAGATTTCGATACGCAGCTGACTTTGTTGAAAATTGCCGAACATATTGTTGTCTGATAATTTTTGTTAAGTTAGTTAAAGAATAACTAAAAATCGGGACAGCGTTTTCCAAGGATAACAGTAAGTAGTATGGCAGATAAATTAATCCGCGCCACGGCCGCCGATGGCGGAATTAGAGTAGTAGGAGTGATTACCACTCGTTTAACCGAAGAAGCCCGCCAAAGACATAAATTATCTAACGTAGCCACTGCCGCTCTCGGTCGCACGATGGCATCGGCTTTACTCTTGGCTTCCAGTTTAAAAAAACCCGGTTCTAGGGTCAATATTCGCATTAAAGGCGACGGTCCCCTAGGCGGTGTTTTAGTTGATGCTGGACTCGATGGCACGGTGCGGGGTTATGTGGACTGTCCCCAGGTGGAATTACTCCCCAATGCTCAGGGTAAATTAGATGTGGGTCGCGCCGTGGGTAACAAAGGTTATGTGCGAGTCTTGCGGGAAGAAAAAGGTGAGGAGAGAAATGAACTTCAGGAAAGCATCGTCGAGATAGTTTCTGGGGAAGTGGGGGAAGATATCGCCTACTACCTAGACCAGTCGGAACAAATTCCCTCCGCTTTGCAAGTGGGGGTTTTTGTCGGTACGACCACAGGAGTAACGGCAGCTGGGGGAATTTTATTACAAGTTCTCTCGAAAGAGGCCGCCAGGGATGAGGTCTTGGTGGCTCGTTTAGAGTCGAGATTGCGAAAATTAACGGGATTTACACCCCTTTTACGAGCAGGAAAGGGTCTAGAAGATATTTTTCAGGAACTTCTCGGAGATATGGGTCTAGAAATTTTTCCAGCTGTGCAGATGCTGCGTTTTGATTGTGACTGCTCTTTTGAACGGGCCTTAGGAGCTTTAAAATTCCTTGGGGTCGATGAATTAAAAGACATTATCGAAAAGGATAAACAAGCGGAAGCCATCTGTGAGTTTTGCCAGGAAGTGTATAGTGCCAACGAGACGCAATTAATCCAATTAGTCGAGTCTCTACAAGCTGAATCTTGCTGAGAAGTTGGGCAATGAGCGCCCTTAGGGTAAAATCTATCTAAAATATCCGTCAGGGAGTCGTGAATGTTTAAAGGAAAAGAATTAACCAAAAATCTAGTCAAACGAGAATCGATTGACTCCCTGACTCGTTGGCCAGAGAAAACTAAGTCTTTTCTTTTTCTCTTTTGGTCTCGATACCAGCATCGTTTCACTTGGAAAGTTTGGGCGGCTTTATTTGTCGTCGTCTTTGGCGGTGTTGGCTTTCTCGCCACTTGGCAGTTATTAAATATGCAGAAGTCGCCCAATTGCCCAAAAATCTTCTGGCCTATTGCTTCTGCCTCCCTGCGTCTCTACTGCGCTCAACTTTCCGCCGATAGTCGCACCGTGGAGGGTTTACTCGCAGCAATTGCCCTAGTGGAAGCTTTACCCGATGACCATCCCTTGCGATCGCAAGTTAATCAACAGGTGGAAGAATGGGCGCGAGATATCCTGAATTTGGCTGAAAAAGACTATCAAGCGGGAAATTTACAGCAAGCGATCACTAAAGCTCGTCAAATCCCCAATAATATGGCAGTAGCGGCAATTATTGAAGAAAGAATCGCTAAGTGGCAAGGAACTTGGACGGAAGGCAACGATATCTTAAGCAAACTAGAGGAAAATCTCCGCGCTTCCAACTGGAATCAATCTTTCCGCCTAGCAGTGGATTTATTGAACTTAAATAACGAATATTGGGCAACGGTTAAATATAATGAAGCGCTCGCTAAAATTACCGTCGCCCGGGAAGATAGCAGTAAATTAGATAATGCCTTTAATCTCTTTGCCCGGGGCGGTCTCGACAATTGGTTGAAAGTCATCGAAGAAGCTAGAAAAATTCAAGCCAGCAGTTATGCCTATCAGGAGGCAGAAAAATTAATCGGGAAAACCGAGGATAAACTAAAAGAATACGCCGAAAGATTAATTGAGCGGAAGCAATGGCAAGCTCTCCGGGATTTGGCTAACCAAACCCCCAAAGACCTCAAAATTAAAGAAGATGTCACCGATTGGTCCCTCTTGTCCGCAGCGGCCTTAGATGCGGAAGCCGGCACGGTGGAGGGATTGGAAGCCGGCATACTGGGACTAGAACAAATCGACGCTTCTCGACCTCTCCATCAAACGGCCCTAGCTATGAGGGAGCGCTGGCAGTTACAGGTACAGGATCTAAGAATACTGTCCGAGGCTAGAGATTTAGCACAAGCAGGTACGATCGAGCAGTATAGCACCGCTATCGCGAAAGCGGGCGAGGTTCCCCGTAATAACCCCCTCTGGTCGCAAGCACAGCAGGAAATTGCCTCTTGGAATCGTCAAATACAAGTGATTGAAGACCGGCCGATTTTAGAACGGGCGCAGGAAATCGCTCTCCCCGGCGATATTAATTCCCTCAGTAACGCTATTATTCAGGCGCGGGCAATCGCTAAGAATCGGGCCTTATACCGAGATGCCCAAAGGGAAATTCGCGACTGGCAAGTGCGGATTGAACGCATGGAGGATCAACCCATTTTAGATCAGGCTCAAGCTTTGGCCAATCTCAAAGACTATAGCACAGCGATCGAAACTGCCAATCAAATTCCCCCCGGTCGCACTCTTTCCTCGGAAGCTTCCCAAAATATCCGTCGTTGGCGCCGAGAGTTGCGGGCCCGTCAAAATCTCCAACAGGCTAATCAATTAGCGGCGACGGGAACCGCAGAAGGTTTAACCCAGGCGATTGCTTTAGTTACCAATATTTCCACTAAAACCGATGCGGGTGTGCAACGGACTGAATTGCTGGAACGTTGGAGTTATCAGCTTTTGTCTTTAGCCACGGACCTAGCTAATAATGGCAGTTATCTGGAAGCTATTCGCCTTGCTGAATCCGTATCCCCGGAAAGTACCGCTTACAGTTCGGCTCGCTCCCAAATACGAGGCTGGCGCAATATTCTCCAACCTCCGGCCCCACCACCAATAGTTGAATCGACTCCCCTTTCCCCAGAGTCCCCGATAGAAGCACCAAGTCCGGGTCAATAATCAGTTTTAGGGGCTGTTTTTGCCGTGGATTACCCCTAAAAAAAGTCCCTCATCCCCAGGGGTCTGTCAAGTTAAATCTGTATTATACTAAATCCTGTTTACAAGGGATAGGATGGCGGGGGAGCGGGGAGAAACAATCCATAACTTGGGAGTTCATCGCACTATTCAAAACCGATTTAGTATAAATTGCCAACAAATAACCAAAGCCAATTTTAAAAAGATAATAAGTAGGTAGGCGTTAAAAATTATCAGACACCCCCCTTATCAAGGCTGTCCATTAGTCACATCTTTCTTAACATTTCAAACCTTTGTAGCACAACGCTTTCAAGACTCGGTTAACAATTTGTAATATTCCTTGTTGACACCCTTACTGACAAAGAAAAAACTGAAATCAAGTCAGGATAAGAGTTGGAGTGCTTAATGAAAAAATTGTTAAGAAAGATCCCTATAAGGGATAGAAGGGTAGGGTTGATTCATGAATCAACCCTACTATGAATCGGCCCTAGTATTAAGGGGGGCAGGGAGGATCAAAGACAAAATCTATCTTCAATTTAATTATAACCACTTACTTACTTAGTTGTTATGAATTACATTAATCAATCAAGCAAAAAACAGACCTCCGTAATTTCTATGAAAGCAAGTGAGGTACTGGATTTATATGCCAAAGGGAAACGCAATTTTACAGGAGTAAAATTAAAAGGACAGTGTTTTCACGGACAGAATTTATCCGGGGCTAATTTTAGTCAAGCAGATCTGCGTGGTACTAATTTTCAAGGGGCTATTTTAGAGAGAACTAAATTTACCGAGGCCAGGGCAGGATTACTAAAGCGCGGTCGGCTACAATTAATTTTAATTTCTTGGTTAATAGCGGCTTTCTGCGGCTATCTGTGGGGATTAGCTGGTTATTATCTAGCTTTAATGCTGGTGACGGATGTAAGCCAATTTAAAATCATTGCTGCGGTGATAATCACGATTTTATCCCTAATTTACGGAAGATTTTATCGTCAGCGAGTTGGGGGATTACCCTTAGTTTTATCCTTGATTTCTGGTCAATCAACAAGTTTTATCCTAGCAATTTTTATCAGCTTAATTTTAAGTTTATTAACAGTAATTATACTAGCTTTTCAGAGAGCATTAGCAGGAATAGCCGTGATGAATGGAACTTTTTCTATAGCTTTGATTGTTGGGGTTTGTGGTACTTTATTCACCGCTTATCTGGCTTGGTTATCCCTAGAAGAATCAAGAGAAACGATGGCGAAATCGATAGCAATTGCTTTTTTAGCCAGTCAAGGTACAAATTTTTGCGGAGCAAATCTTAAAGAAGCTGATTTCACAGGAGCGCAATTAAAAGCCACCGATTTAAGGGCAAAAGATTTAACTAGAACTCGATTTTATCTGGTATCGGGCATCGAGCGAGCGCGTCGGGAAAAGACAATTCTGGACGAAGTTGCGATTAGAAATCTTCTGGTTACTGGTCAAGGGGAAAATAAAGCTTATATTGGCTATAATTTTCGCGGACTAAATCTTTCTGGGTTTAACTTCAAAAATGCCAACCTGAATAGGGCAAATTTGAGCGAGGCAAATTTAGCCTACGCTAATCTAGAAGGGGCAAATTTAGCCCATAGTAACGTGATGAGAGCCAATTTACAGGGAGCCACCCTGACGGGCGCTTGTATCGAAGCTTGGAAAATCGCCGAAAATACCAATTTAGAAGGGGTTGATTGTGATTATATCTATTTAGTCGAGTCCGAGGGAGAGCGCCGTCCCAGGGAGGGAGAATTTGGGGAAGGGGAATTCCGGCAATTGGCCCTGGAGCAGCGAAAATTGTATATTGACGAATAGGACAACTGCTATACAAAGCTAAAATTGCTGCGCCGAGGCGGACAATTAGAGGGATAATAAGACCAGCCTTAACACCTATCCCCCGACTGGTAACTGATCACTGATAAGCGATGGTGAATATTTCTAATCAAGTTACACCCAATCGGGAACTAGCGCCCCAGGCAAAAGTCCCCGATGTCCAAATCCTAGCGGCGATTGATATTGGTACGAATTCGGTTCACATGGTAGTGGTGAAAATTGAACCGTCTTTACCCGCTTTTACGATTATTGCCAGAGAAAAGGATACAGTCCGTCTGGGCGATCGAGATAGGAAAACTGGTAAATTAACCCTAGCGGCCATGGAAAGAGCGATCGCCGCTTTAAAACGCTGTCACGATCTGGCTATTAGTCTCCATGCGGATCAGATTATCGCTGTTGCCACTAGCGCCACCCGGGAAGCGACCAACGGCGACGAATTTTTGGCTTTAATCGAGAAAGAAGTCGGTATTTCTGTAAATCTCATCTCCGGACAGGAGGAAGCGCGCCGGATTTATCTCGGTGTCGTCTCGGGAATGGATTTCCAAAATCAAGCCCATATTATTATCGATATCGGTGGTGGTTCCACAGAATTAATCTTAGCTGATAGTCAAGAAATTCGCTTTCTTAGTAGTACCAAAATCGGCGCGGTGCGTTTGACCCAAGATTTGATCACCACCGATCCCATTAGTACCACAGAATTGGCCTATTTAAGAGCATACACCCGCGGAATGTTAGAGCGGGCAGTAGAGGAAATTAAACATCATTTACAGGTGGGAGAAGTGCCGCGTTTAGTGGGAACTTCTGGGACGATCGAAACTTTGATGACTATCCATGCTTTCGAGAAATTGGGGGAAATTCCTAATCCTTTAAATGGTTATCAATTAACCCGCAAAGATGTCAAAGAATTAGTCAAACGTTTCGCCGTTTTGGACTACCATCAAAGGCTGGCAATTCTGGGGATGTCCGATAAACGGGCCGAGATAATTCTAGCTGGTTCGATCGTGCTTTTGGAAGCGATGACCATGTTAGATGTTGATAAGTTAGTTCTCTGTGAAAGGGCCTTGCGAGAAGGGGTAATCGTCGATTGGATGCTGACGCACGGGTTAATTGATAATCGGTTACTTTATCAGAGTGAAATCCGTCAGCGCAGTGTCTTGAAAATAGCGAAAAAGTATCAAGTTAATTTAGAATCTGCTGAGAGAATAGCGGCATTTTCCCTGTCTTTGTTCGAGCAAACTCAAGGTCAATTACATTCCTGGAATCAGGAGGCTAAAGATCTATTATGGGCGGCGGCAATTTTACATAATAGTGGTTTATATGTTAGTCATGCTGCCCATCATAAACATTCCTATTATTTAATTCGCAATGGTGAACTGTTGGGCTATACAGAAACAGAGTTAGAAGTTATCGCTAATATCGCTCGTTATCACCGCAAAAGTAAACCGAAGAAAAGACACGATGATTTTATGAAATTAACGGAATATTATCAGTATATGGTCAGACATTTAAGTGCTATACTGCGCTTGGCCGTGGCTTTAGATCGACGACAAATAGGAGCGATTAAAAAGATTGAATGTAAGTATGATCCTGAATATAGAACCCTACATCTGCATCTTTTTCCCAATAATGCTGAAGATGATTGTGCTTTAGAATTGTGGAGTTTAGACTATAAAAAACCTGTTTTTGAGGAAGAATTTGGGGTGAAAGTAGTGGCAACTTTGGCATTTTTACCCTTAAATAATGAGCAGTGAGCGGTTATCATTGACTACCGCCGGTATTAGGTAGCTTGAAATCGGCGAGATTGGAATTTTCGAGACTTGTTACCCGTTATTCTAGGTCAAGATTATCGACCGTGGCAAATTGATAATTTTTGTTGATAGTCAAGCAAAAAAAACGTTAAAAACTGCGAAGTTACTGTTATAATGCAGAGGGAATAGGAACGCAGGAAGAAAAGGAGCAGAAAAACTTGTTGCAATTAGCTAAAATCGGTCGCTTGATCGCTCTGGGTTGCTTAGGAACAATACTGACTAGCTTCCCTGTCCTCTCGGCCGAGAGAATCACTTTTATCTTAGCGCCCTTTAGTCGTACCCTAGAAATTAGTTCCCTAGAAAAGTTTGCCAAAACTGGCAGAATTGACGCTAATCTAGGACAATATTTAGGTAATACAACTGCGGAACAACAAAAAGAATTTCGGCAAGCTTTAACCACAAGTAAAGAAATTAATCCCGTCCTGATCTCGCGCTTTTTTAACACCACAATGGGGGAAGATATCCTCAACCTTTTAGGGGAACTGATCACCATTCAAGGGGGTATTAATGGTAAATTTGCCCTGCGTTCTGCCCTAGTTAAATCAGCTTTTGAACCGGAAGGGGTAACTATTCTTAGCCTGCTGCGTAATCTGCCCACTAATATGCAGATTGATGTGACAAAAGTGCAAAGATTAGCCCGGGCGATCGATGTCGTCCTGAAAGCGACCACAGTATTCACGGAAAAGGTGGCGCAATTATCCTTAGAAGAAGCTAAAAAGGCTGGTGAAATTAATTTTACCGCCATGACCGACCCCCGACAACCAGGACCGCAACAAGTGGAACAGATGCGGCTGGATTTAACCGATAGCCGTCGTCAGAGGGAACTTTATCTAATTATTGTCAAACCCAAGGGGCAATTAACCCAGAAAACCCCCGTTATCGT
>NZ_JASJFF010001187.1:0-2003 GCF_030065435.1 Microcystis sp. M53603_WE2 | reverse complement strand
GGTGCAAAACCGATGATCGAAGCGGGAGTGCTGAAAAATCCCGACGCGGAGGGAATTATCGGGCTACACCTCTGGAATAATCTGCCTTTAGGGACAGTAGGCGTGAAAAATGGGGCCTTAATGGCGGCGGTGGAATGTTTCGATCTCCAGATTCAAGGCCGGGGAGGCCACGGGGCAATTCCCCATCAAACCGTCGATTCACTACTGGTGGCGGCCCAAATCGTCAACGCCCTGCAAACTATCGTCGCCCGCAACCTTAACCCCCTCGATGCCGCCGTGGTGACTGTGGGTAAATTAGCAGCGGGAACCGCTAGAAACGTGATCGCCGATAGTGCTAATCTCAGTGGGACAGTGCGCTATTTCAATCCCCAGTTAGGGGGCTATTTCCGACAACGGATGGAAGAAATTATCGCAGGCATCTGTCAAAGTCAGGGGGCTAGTTATCAATTCGATTACTGGCAATTGTATCCCCCGGTAATCAATCATGATCAGATGGCGGAATTAGTGGAATCAATCGCCGCACAAGTGGTGGAAACCCCGGCCGGAATCGTTCCCGAATGTCAAACCATGGGAGGGGAAGATATGTCCTTCTTTTTACAGGAAGTACCAGGCTGTTATTTCTTCTTGGGGTCTGCCAATCCCGAATTAGGATTAGCCTATCCCCACCATCATCCCCGCTTTGATTTTGATGAATCGGTGTTAGGGATGGGAGTCGAGATTTTTGTCCGTTGCGTCGAAAAATTCGGCAATTCTAGGACTTTCTAGAAATCCGTTCAGGGTGAACAGTTTTTGTCAAACCTGAAACCGCTAAACTGATCACTGAATCAGACAAGTAAAAAAAGCATGAACAATAATACCCACGAAAACGATGCCCAACGGGTGAAAATCCTCAGCGAGGCCTTACCCTATATACAAGAATTTCGCGGTCGCACTGTAGTGGTTAAATACGGTGGTGCGGCCATGAATAACAGCGATATCAAAGACACGGTCATGCGAGATATCGTTTTTCTCTCCTGTGTGGGGGTTCGTCCCGTTATTGTCCACGGCGGCGGTCCAGAAATCAATAGTTGGCTGGATAAATTAGGTATTGAACCCCAATTTAAAGACGGTTTACGCGTCACCGATGCCGACACCATGGATGTGGTAGAAATGGTGCTGGTGGGACGCGTCAATAAAGAAATTGTTGCCCTGATCAATCAAGCCGGCGGTAAAGCGGTAGGATTATGCGGTAAGGATGGCAATCTGATCACTGCTCGTCCCGTGGGTAAAGAGGGCATTGGTTTTGTTGGAGAAGTCAGCAGTGTCGATACTAGCGTCGTCGAATCCTTGGTCAATAGTGGCTATATTCCCGTGATTTCCAGTGTGGCCGCCGATGAAACCGGCCAAGCTCATAATATCAATGCCGATACGGTAGCCGGAGAAATAGCGGCGGCTTTAGGGGCAGCTAAACTGATTTTGATGACCGATACAGCCGGAATTTTAGAGAATTACAAGGATCCTTCCACTTTATTGGCTAAATTGGATATCCAACAGGCCCGGGAGTTGATTCAAAAAGGCATCGTTGCTGGCGGGATGATTCCCAAAGTTAGCTGCTGTGTGCGATCGCTGGCTCAGGGAGTTCAAGCTGCTCATATTATCGATGGTCGTCTTCCCCACGCCCTTTTACTGGAAATTTTCACCGATCGAGGCATCGGCTCCATGATTGTGGCCTCCGGTTATACTAATCTATAGTAGTAATTACCGTACTTTTGGTTAAAAAGACTTGCCTAAAACCAGAGATCTGGTGTACAAGTAAGTTAATAAACGCGCTTCTCGCTCCTTTGTAATGGCAAAAGTCTTAGTCTTGAGTTAGTTTAGCTGGGAAGCGCAAAATCCGAAGTTTTCATAGCAATTGAATTTATGACCAAACAAGCTGTAGCTCACCCGATGGTGAAGTTTCAACGCAAGGTTAGCAAGTGGATAGATGCAAAAGTAGTCAAACCTAGCGATAGTATCTGGAAACT
>NZ_JASJFF010001111.1:0-5339 GCF_030065435.1 Microcystis sp. M53603_WE2 | reverse complement strand
CAAAGGCTTTTACTTGGCTTTATGAAGCGGCTTTACCCTATGTAGAAGCGGTCTTTTATCGTACTGCTCCCTTCCGGGGTACAAAGTCCTATAATGCCCAAGCCAAACAGGTTCCCTACGAACAAAAAGACTTTCACTATGGCATTCTTTACGCGGATGTTTTCCCCGTGGGTACTGCGGGAATTCCTCCCACTTTGTTAATGGATGATATGTATCATTTTTTACCCCAATATCTGATCGATTACTATCAGCAACACTGCCGGGGGGAAGACGATATTTTGATTCAATTGGGTATTAGTTTCCAGCGATCGATGTATAATGTTACTTCGGCAGTTATTCAAGCTCTACGCACTGCTTTACTCTATCCCCTCGACGATCCTAATCCCAAACATTTACTCAAAAATCGTCAATTCTTTGAGGCACAAATGGACAGATTTAAACGCCCCGAAGCGCGTCTTAGAGATATCCAAAGTCCTAATTATCGTTAAGGTTTTTGGGTTATTTTTCTGGTGGGTTTATCGCCCACCTTTTTTGATATAATGAGATGACCGACACCCAACCTCAAAAAAGATGACCACTTTTCCCATCATCGACAATAACGAGTTTTGTGCGGATGAGGTAAAATTTCCCCCCAGGGATATCTGGAGTGAGGAACCCTCCTTGGAAAGCTACGCTCATTTACAACAAATTCTGATTTTACTTCAGTGTTTAGAATGGTTATGGCAAGAGCGTAATGATTATTTTGCCGCCGCTAATTTGACCATTTATTATAGTCCTAATCAGAAAAAATCTGAGTATTTTCGCGGACCAGATTTTTTTGTCGTTTTGGGAACAGAAAGACGCTTAGATCGAAAAAGTTGGGTAGTTTGGGGAGAAGGGGGCAAATATCCCGATGTTATCGTGGAAATTCTGTCTCCTAGTACCGCCAAAATAGATCGCGGCGAGAAAAAACAAATTTATCAAGATATTTTTCGCACTCCCGATTATTTTTGGTTCGATCCTGAAACCTTAGAATTACAAGGATTTCGGCTAATGGAAGGGCAATATCAAGCAATTGAACCGACGGACAGGGGTTGGCTATGGAGCGATCTATTAGGCTTATTTCTGGGTATTTATCAACAACAATTACGCTATTTCAATAGGGAGGGTGAATTAATTCCTACCCCCGCAGAAGTGGCTAAACAGGAACGTCAAGAGAAGGTTTTAGCTTTACAACAAATAGAACAATTAAAATCTCTCTTACGCGAGTTAGGAGCCGATTTAGAAGGTATTTAGAGCCGTTTTTTTTCAGTGAAAATAGGAATATTTTCCGTAAATTTCCCTACCCCTAACACCTCACTCTCCTCTCCCATTTAGATAGTCAACAGCTTAGTATTTTTTGCCTCTTGCCTGACTGGGAGTCACAAGTCTAAGCTAAGAATAGCTTGCCAACCCGTCCCGACCACCGGATAACTGATAGAATGAATGATTCTAACGCTAATTCTCCCGCTCAATCCTCAGAAGAGACAATAGATGAAACCAATTGGGTAGATCTGGGGGAAGAAGGGAAACCCCTAGATAAACCCACTGCCAAACCTATCCAACCATCTCCTCTCAAGTCTATCGCTACCCTGATCACGGTGGAGACGGCTTTTTTGGCCAGTGCTACCAGTTTAATCTGGTTAATTGACTATTATTTTCCCCTCGGACCTTTATTAAGGGTTTTCTTCCCGATTCCTATCGCTTTAGCCTATTTACGTTGGGGCGCTCGTTGTGCTTGGATGACAGCATTAGTTTCCAGTTTACTTTTGTCGGTGTTAATGGGACCGACTCGCAGTATCGTCTTTTTGATTCCCCACGGCTTGATGGGGTTACAATTGGGGCTATGCTGGCGCCGGGGTGCGCGCTGGGAATTTTCTATCTTGACCGGGGGACTGTTGGGGGCTTTTGGTTTATTCTTTCGTTTTTGGCTGTTTTCAATTCTTTTAGGCGAAAATCTCTGGTTATATGTGATTACCCAAGCGACTAATTTTATCGATTGGATTTTCACCTGGTTAGGGATTCTCGCTAAACCGACGCTGCTGCAAGTGCAATCGGTAGCAGTTGTGGGCATATTTGTCAATAGTTTATTATACTTATTTGCCGTGCATTTAGTGGCGTTATTAGTTCTCGATCGCCTCGGTAATCCGATTTCTCGTCCGCCCAAATGGGTGCAGTCCATACTAGATTATGAGTGATTATTTAGCGCTTTATTCTCTACGAAAATATTGCCGCTAATCAAGGCAGTAATTTAGCCGTGGCCCGATGGTTAGAGGGGAAAGGTTATCGACTATACCGTTATCGTCCCTACCTGCAAGAATTGCTAGAAATCGAGTCAGAAGCCGATTTACAGGGAATTTTGAACGTTATCGCCTTGCCGGAACAGGAATTAAGGGATTAAGGAAACCGTCAATCTGGTCATCTGGTCAAAATTCTAGCGGTACTGGCGGGTTGATTAATTCTTAAAGAAAGCCAAAAGGGGATAAAAAGGGAATTTTAGCCTTAAAAGTCGGCTATATAGCTTTTTAGGTCTATTTTATTGCCTATCATTGCTCCTGACTCCTTTCTTGCCCCGAAAAATTTATCTTGGTCAGGGGATCATCGTCTTGTCAGAGAGTGACCGAGTGAGTTATAGTCGTCTATAAGACTCGATTAAAGCATTTCTTAAAAGAATCGTGGTTTTTGGAAAATCGAAAAGTGCGCTATTTTCCCTTCCACAGAAACCTGTTGCCGAGGGGAGTAACTCAAAAACTCCTTTTTTCCTAGATTCTGATAGACAGAACTGGCGGAAACGGATAAAAAATGCTGTTATCGAGCAAGACTCAGGGATTAATTGAAAATCTCGTCTCCTGGCTGTGCTTACCTAATTGTGGGTCAAGCCGGCAGTTGCCAAACAGACTTAACAACTGAAACCAAGACTCAGTTCCCACGTCTGAGAGGCAGATGAACATCAAGATGAGGCTTTAACGATGCGGACTCATCTTCTTAGAACTTTCTTAACAAGACCAGATTTCCAGAAGTAGCCTCAAAGCATAGACAAATAGCCCATGGTCCGTCGCTTTTGAAACCGAAAGATTGAGGAAATTGAATGCCAAAACAAATAATCATAGCCGAACAACACCATATAGCGGCTGTTTTTTGGGAAGATCAAATTCAGGAATTAGTTGTAGCCACAGGTAATCAGCAGGTGGCCGACATCTATCTAGGATTAGTAGAAAATGTCATCCCCGGGATAGATGCAGCCTTCGTCAATATTGGCGATGCGGAACGCAATGGCTTTATCCATGTCACCGACCTGGGCCCCTTAAGACTGAAAAAAACCGCCGGTGCTATCACGGAATTACTGGCCCCCCAGCAAAAAGTGCTGGTACAGGTAATGAAGGAACCCACCGGCAATAAAGGACCGCGACTAACGGGAAATGTCACTCTCCCTGGTCGTTATCTGGTATTGATGCCCAATGGTCGCGGGGTGAATCTTTCCCGTCGCATCCGCAGTGAAGACGAGCGCTCCCGTTTACGAGCTTTAGCGATTTTGGTCAAACCGGCGGGGATGGGTTTGCTGGTACGCACCGAGGCCGAAGGCAAAGCGGAAGAAGCGATTATCGAGGATTTGGAATTTCTGCAAAAACAGTGGGAGAGCATCCAACAGATGGCCGTCAGCAGCCGCGCCCCGGCCTTGCTTAACCGCGATGATGACTTTATTCAAAGGGTTTTGCGGGATATGTACAGTGCCGATGTCAATCGCATTGTTGTGGATAACCCGGTGGCGGTAAAACGAGTTAAACAGCAATTGACGAACTGGGGCGGCGGCAAAGCTCTCGAAGGGGTTTATATCGACTCCCATCGGGAAACCCAGCCAATTCTCGACTATTTCCGGGTTAACGCCGCCATTCGCGAGGCCCTCAAACCCCGGGTTGATTTACCCTCCGGCGGCTACATTATCATCGAACCGACGGAAGCTTTAACGGTAATTGATGTTAACTCCGGTTCCTTTACCCGTTCGGCCACGGCCCGAGAAACCGTACTCTGGACTAATAGCGAGGCCGCCACAGAAATCGCCCGACAACTGCGCTTGAGAAATATCGGCGGTGTGGTGGTGGTGGACTTCATCGATATGGATTCCCGTCGCGACCAGTTGAAACTGCTGGAATTGTTTAATAAGGCCCTGAAAAGCGATAAGGCCCGGCCTCAGATTGCCCAATTATCGGAATTGGGGTTAGTGGAATTAACTCGTAAGCGTCAGGGGAAAAACATTTATGAATTATTCGGCAAAACCTGTGACCATTGCGGCGGACTAGGTCATTTAGCCCATCTACCAGGAGAAGGCAACGCCATCGCCCTAGAAAACCCCACCGTTAGCCGTGCGGAAAAAGAAACCCTTGTCATTGCTTCAACTAATACAAAAGTTCTGCCCGATAAGAGCGCTCCTAGCGTTGCGGCGGCCGAACCCTATCTAGAAGTTTTCTCCGAATTTGAGGCCGAAGAAAACGCTCAAGAGATGGATATTTCCTTCCATCCCAACTATCAAGAACAGGTTAATAATTCTCGCCGTCGTCGTCGTCGTCGTCCCTCGGAACTGTTACTAAAAGAGGAACGGAGCGAAAAAGCCTCTACTAACGGTGTTAACAACGAAATCGAGCCGGAATCAGAACCCCAACGCTTTGAGGAAAAACGAGAACGCCCCGCCCGTCTCTCGAAACGGGGAGAAGATGCCAGCGCCGCCAAAAATATCCCCGTCAGCGAACGGGAGCGGGTTTCCGTGGAAATGACCCCGGTAGAACAGGAAGTTTATTCTTTAATGGGCATTTCTCCCCTGATTCTGGTGGATAAGGAGTTTAAAGACCCGAAATCGGTGATTGTTTCCGTGAAACTGGCAGGGGAAAGAGAAGCGGAAAACCCAGAAATGCCTGTTACTCCTGAAATATCCTTGACTCCTACCCTAGAAGTCGAGGACACCCCGGTAGAAGCGACGGAAACCGGCGAGGAAGCCGAAAATCGTTCCTTGGTGCGCCGTCGTCGTCGTTCCACCACTAGCGAAGTTAGTCAGGAAATCAACCAAGAAGCTAGTCCACCAGTGACTTTTACGCCCGAACCGATTACGACCGAAACTCCAGTTTTTCTGGGCGAAGTCATTCCTTTAGAGACCCCGGTGAGCGCCGAGGTGACGGAGGAGCCACAAATAGAGGCTGAAACCGCGGTGCTGCGTCGTCGTCGTCGTCGTTCCTCCGCCACTGTCGATGAGTCATGAGCGCAGAACCCTTAATTGCCGGTGTCGATGAGGTGGGGCGCGGGGCTTTATTTGGCCCCGTGGTGGCGGCGGT
>NZ_JASJFF010000611.1:0-1304 GCF_030065435.1 Microcystis sp. M53603_WE2 | reverse complement strand
GGATTAATCAGACGCAAGGAACGATATAAATCGAAGGGATGACCCTGATAATTAGCATTTAAACGCTGGGAAATAACCACCTGAAAAATATCCCCCGCTTTGATGTAATCCTTCGCTTTCAAGACATTTTGACAGAATTTTTCCTGAGTTGTATTGCTTTCATAGACTAATTCTTTTCCCTGACCAACGGGTAATAATTCCAAGGTTTTGGCATTAGTTGGTAGGGGTAATCGTAACTTCAGAACTAACTGTGTCACTCGATCGCAGGCCGCTTGATAAGCGGCCGCTAAATCGGGATTTTTACCCCGGATATCGGCATAAGCGATCGCCCAGATTTTCCGTTTAACTTGATCGAAAATAATCAGATTATCCACCTGCATCCAAATACCATCTGGTAGATCGGCATCCGTAGCGGCATAAATAGGCACTCGCGGTTCAATCCAATTAATTAATTCATAACCCCAAAAACCAAATAAACCCCCTATTCCCGCGGGTAATTGCGGCAATTTAACCGGCACAATCGGTGCTAAACATTGGGTTAAAATCTCAAAAGGATCCCCCGAAAAAATCTCTTGAGAACCATTACGAAAAGTTTGGGTGGTGGTGTTTCCCCGTGCTTCTAATACCCAGACGGGATCGCCTCCTAAAAAGCTGTAGCGTCCCAAGGTTTCGCCCCCTTCCACCGACTCTAATAAAAAATTGTAGGCTTGATCGGCACAAACTTTATACCAGGCCGAAACGGGTGTTTCTAGGTCAGCGACCCATTCTTGATAGACAGGAATAAAGTTACCTTGACCAGCGAGTTGACGAAAGCGATCGAAGTCGGGGAAGATCATATTTTGATGGTTCAGGAAACGGATAGCACAACACTTGTAGGGGAGAAAACTGATACTAAATCCTGTTTAAAAGGTATAGGAGAGTGGGAAGAAGGAATTAGGAATTAGGAATTAGGAGTTATGAAGGAGTGGGAAATGGGAAGTGGGAAGTGGGAAGTAACAGAAATCGAGAGTCAGAAGTTAAATCTTGGGGCTAAATAGCTTCTAAATCTAACTCCCCACTCTCGATTTTAGGGATTATTTATGCTTCGTAGGGAGTGACACCAGAGAACTTAATTGTCGCTGGTTCGGGGTTTTTGCCGATATTGCGGTCTTTTTTGCCGAAAAATTCACGACCGGCGTTAACTTTTTCGGGGAAGACACCATCAGCAGGGTGGAGATACTGCACTTCACCACTGGGGTAAATCCGATAGATTTTGTAATCTTCGATTTTGGGCTTGAATTTCGTCCGCAATTGGGTACCAAGAG
>NZ_JASJFF010000025.1:0-2293 GCF_030065435.1 Microcystis sp. M53603_WE2 | reverse complement strand
GAGTATAGGCTACTTATAAGGACAGGCAAAAGGCAAAAGGGTGAATAAATAATCAGTTTTTAATAACCAGATTTAGTAGTAAGCTAAACGGCGCTTAACCTGCATGATCCAATAGCTATAACCCGTTTGGAGTATATATCGGTGATCCGAAGTAAAAGCCGTTTAGCTTAGTAGGGTGCGCCATTCGATAGCGTAACGCACCAAATAAATTAATGATAGATAGATAGGTGCGTTACGACGGATTGTTAGATTCAAGTTTAAGCAAAGATTGTCGCCGTCTAACGCACCCTACATTCTACTTTTTTAAAATCAAAAAGTGGCGGCCTTTGGAGGGATCGGGGGGGAGAATTAGGCACTTTTTCCCTGAAACTTAGGTAATTGACCACTTGAAAATGGGTAAAACCCCACACCCCCCTACCCCCACGAAAAACTTTTTGCCGCAAACCCTAAATAGGTTAGGGAAGTGACTTTCAGTTAATGATGCTAAAAATGAACAATAATCTAAAATTAAGCCGACAATGACTAAATGCAACCGACGGAAGCCCAACTTAGACAACTCTATCACCTAATTTCAATAAAGTCCGAAAACTATGCACGGGTAGGTTCTTTATGGGAGGGGAGGTCGGCGATGACCTTCTCGACCCCTAACTATCAGTTAACGATTTTTAAAAGCTTCGATCGCCGCCGGCAAAGTATAGTAAATTCTCTCTTGGCTAATTTTATCTAACAAGCGAGAGCGTTGCAATTCTAAGTACAGATCGTGTTTAACCCTCGCTAGGGCGAAAACTATACCCTGTCTTGATAATTCCCTTGCTAATTCCTCGATAATCTCCACGGCTGTACTATCCAACTCCCCGAGTGCCTCTGTATTCAAGACAAACCATTCTACCGGTTTTGTCTCCCGGGCAATGGCGCTGAGGGCGCGACGTTTAAAGTCGGCCGCATTAGCAAAAAATAAGGGGGCATCGTAACGATAGATAACTAACCCCGGTATTGTTTGCGCTTCTGGCCAATCCTGGAGCGCGTGTAAACCCATCACCCCCGGAACCGTACCCAAGACCGCATCATCGGGCCGGGTAATGCGGGCCAATAAATCGATAACCGAGAGACCGATGGCGATGGCAACCCCGCTTAAAATCCCCGTGGTTAGCACCCCCACCATGGTCAGGACAGCGAGATTAAACTCACTATTGCGAAAGCTTTTTAGTCGTTTAGCGCCGGCAATATCCACCAGTTTACAGGCCGCATAAATCACCAGCGCACCCAAGGCGGCCTTGGGAAAGAGTACCAGTAGCGGACCGAGGAAGAAAATGACCGCCACCACCACCCCTGCCACCACCAGGGAGTAAAGCTGACTTTTACTGCCCACGGAATCGCCCACTGCGGTGCGACTGGCGCTGCTGCTGATGGGAAATCCCTGACAAAAACCCGCCGCCAGATTCCCCAGTCCTAGGGCTAAAAATTCTTGATTGGCATCGATTTCTTGGTTATGGTGTCTGGCGAAGGCTCTGGCGGTCAAGACGTTATCGGAATAGCCGACCAGGGCAATGCCGACGGCCGCGGTTCCTAGGGGTAGTAATTGGGAAAAATCTAGGGTTGGTAAGCCAAAATTAGGCAAAGTATTGCTAATTTTCCCCACTACTGCCACCCCCTCTTGATCGAGATGGAGGGTGGCGACGGCGAGGGTTCCCAGTAAAACCGCCAGCAAGGGACCCGGTGCTTTGGGAAAATATTTTTGGATGACAAATAGAAATAGTAGCAGCAATAGAGCGAGGCTAAGGGTTGGCCAGTGCCATTGGTTTATTCCCCGAAAAAAAGCTAAAATTTCTTTAAAAACCGTATTTTCACGGATTGACAAACCACTAATTTTACCCAGTTGTCCGGCAATCATGATCACCGCCACTCCCGCCATATAACCGATCAGGATCGGTTTGGAGAGTAAATTAGCTAGAAATCCCAAGCGGGCGATATAAGCGACAAAACAGATTAAACCGACCATTAGGGCTAAAAAAGCCGCTAAACTGCCGTAATTTTCTCCTTGACCACTCACCATAGGTGCGATCGCTGCCGCCGTCATCACTGCCGTGGTCGATTCTGGTCCGAGGGATAGTTGCGAGGAGGAGCCGAAAAGGGCGTAAACTAAGGCAGCCGGCACGAGAGTCCACAATCCCACCACCGGCTCGACCCCGGCCAGGTCGCCGTAGGCCATACACTGGGGAATAGCGTAGGCCGCCACGGTGACACCGGCGAGTATATCTCGGCCCAGCCACTGCCATTGATAGGAGCGCAGGTT
>NZ_JASJFF010001265.1:0-1470 GCF_030065435.1 Microcystis sp. M53603_WE2 | reverse complement strand
CTTATATAGAAAGGCATTTAGCGATTTTTGTCAATTGTTTTTTATCTAGAGCGAACTAATCAATTAAGTCTCTTGCCAGATAAGGATTTAGTCGATTTATGCCCCCCTATCGAACCATAACAAGTAACGAAGAGCCAAAATTTATAACGCAAGTCAAGGCTATATTAATGGTTCAATTATTTTTGAAAATAATCATCGCTTAGACTTTGTTGAAGTTAAAAATACTGACACAAAACCAAAGATAAAATATCGCTATCATTACATGAACGAAGCTCAAGTTATGATCTTCCGTTATGATAATGCACCCCATCATGTTGAAATTGCCACTTTCCCCCATCATAAACACGAGGTTGATGACATTAAAGAAAGCCTTGAGCCAAGTCTTGAGCAAGTGCTTTTAGAAATCGCAGAAAAACAACGAAATCTAAAACCGTAATTTTCTGTTAGAATTAGCAGTAATCAAACACCACGCTTGCAGGAGCTATGGTTAACCTCACCTATAACAAAAATCGCCCTCTTCCCAGCGCCGAAGAATTGCCCTCTTCCGATGAAACTCCAGTGGACAATCAGTTACAAAATGATCTTCCCAATCTGCTGCTAAATTTATTAGCTTTAATTTGGTCTGGTCGAGATGATTGGTATTTTGGGGTAGATATGGCTGTTTATTATAATCCAGACGAATCAGCTTTTGTCCCCGATGGTTTCTTAGCAGTTGGAGTCAACCATGATACGGGAGAAAGAGGTCGGTTAAGCTATGTTTTGTGGGGGGAAAAATATATCTTGCCGATTTTGTTTTTAGAGGTAATTTCCGAGAAGTATAATGGTGAATATGAGGAGAAATTCTTAAATTACCAAAGCCTGGGGATTCTGTATTATGTAATTTACAATCCTTTCAGTGGCAGAAGAGGAAGATTTAAAAAGCGACAACGATTAGAAGTATATAAATTAATATCAGGAAAATATGAACTTTTAGAAAGTGAGAATAATCGAGTTTGGTTGCCAGAAATTGGCTTGGCACTGGGTTACGAGAAAGGAGAACATATTGCTTGGTATCGGGAATGGTTATACTGGTATGACCAGTCGGGAAATCGCTATCTAACGGCTGAGGAAAGAGCGATGAACGCAGAGGCGATCGCTGATCAAGAACGGCTGGCGAAACAAGAGGCTGAGGCGATCGCTGCTCAAGAACGCTTGGCTAAACAAGAGGCTGAACAAAAAGCCATCCGGCTCGCTGAAAGGCTCAGATTGCTTGGCATTAACCCTGATGAAGTGTAAGGTCTGACTTCTCCAAGGTATCAACAACAACCCGCATCACCAATCATCGAAAATTTTGGGTCTGAAACCCCGTCGTTCTACGACGGCTTTACTGTTAAATATGAGCATCGTTTACGAAATATATGCTAAAATGTGAGACATGGAAAAAGCCTACTCGTTCCGATTTTACCCCACACCCGAACAAGAGTCGCTATT
>NZ_JASJFF010000584.1:0-2753 GCF_030065435.1 Microcystis sp. M53603_WE2 | reverse complement strand
TCGCCGTCAATGGTTTCCTGTTCAATCAGTATATCCACCAAGCGATCGATCGCCACACGATTGTCAAGGATAAGTTTTGTTGCTAAATCGTGGCATTGCTTGACAAGTTCCCGTACTTGTGCATCAATTTTCGCCATCATCGCGAAAGAATGGTCGGCATGATAACCAGCAGCAGCACCACCGAGATAGGAATTGCCCTCCTCCTCTAGAGCAATCAATCCCAATTCCGACATTCCCAGACGCGTTACCATCTGTCGGGCCAGATAGGTAATTTTTTCAATATCATTACCGGCCCCGGTGGTCACTTCATCCTCACCGAAGACACATTCCTCCGCCACTCGTCCCCCTAATAATCCCGCAATTCGGGCTAATAACTGGGAACGACTGGTTAAACCCTGTTCTTCATCGGGAGTGAACCAAGTTAACCCCTGCGCTTGACCCCGGGGAATCAGGGTGACTTTTTCCACCTGATCGTGGCCGGGACAGAGAGTACCGACAATCGCATGGCCAACTTCGTGATAGGCGATCAAACGCTTGGCTTTACTATCCACTAAAGCGCGCCCTTCCATACCGGCCACAATCCGATCGATCGCATCGTTGACTTCCGCCATGGTAATCGCCTCTTTCCGTCTTCTAGCGGTAAAAATCGCCGCTTCGTTGAGCATATTAGCCAAATCTGCCCCGGTAAAACCGGGGGTGCGACGGGCGATCGCCTCCAGAGCCACATCAGCAGCCACCTTTTTATCGCGAGAATGGACCTCCAAAATGCCCAAACGTCCCTTAAAATCTGGATAATCCACCACCACCTGTCGATCAAAACGACCCGGACGCAGCAGGGCCGAATCCAAAACATCGGGGCGGTTGGTGGCGGCAATGACGATAATGCCAGTATTTCCCTCAAAACCGTCCATTTCCGTCAATAATTGGTTCAGAGTTTGTTCCCGTTCATCATTACCTCCTCCATAACCGATCCCTCTTTGACGACCAACGGCATCAATTTCATCGATAAAAACCAAACAAGGGGCATTTTCCTGGGCTTTTCGGAACAGATCTCGCACTCGCGACGCACCAACCCCGACAAACATCTCCACAAATTCCGACCCGGAGATGCTGAAAAAAGGCACTCCCGCCTCTCCTGCGATCGCTTTAGCCAGTAAAGTTTTCCCCGTCCCCGGTGGCCCGATTAACAGGACTCCTTTGGGGATTTTTGCGCCAATAGCCGTAAATTTTTCCGGTTGTTTGAGGAATGTCACCACTTCCTGTAAATCTTCCTTGGCCTCATCCACACCCGCGACATCATTAAATTGTGTGTCGGTTTTCGCCTCCATCTGAAACCGCGCCCTTGATTTACCGAAGTTCATCGCTTGACCGGAAGCATTGGCAGAACGACGGATAATAAACACCAATAATCCCAAGACGAGAATAATCACTAACAGGTTAGTGAGAACATTGATCAAGGCCGAATTGTCAGTGCTGGGGAGAATGCCGTACTCAATTTTTTCAGCATCGAGTTTCTTGATTAATTCGGGATTTTGGTCAAATAAATTGACTTCTTTCGGGGGATCCTTGTCCGTTTGACCGACGAGGGTAACTGCTGCCTGCTGCAAAGAAGGATTGATTTCGACCTTTTTTACCTTTCCTTGGTCGATCTTCTCTAACAATTCACCGTAGGTGAGGGTATTTTGGTTTTTTTGACTCCAAGCAGGAGTGACATGGCCAAAGGTTTGCAGAATCATCCAAGTGGTGACAATCCCTTTCCATACTGGCCGACGACCACGATTCTTAGCTGACTTGGCTCTAACTACGGTGAGTGGAGATTTTTGATCCATAATTGACTCTATATCTAGTTACCCTGTATTCATTGTGACAGATCGACTCGATCGTGACCACTGTTCTGTTTTCCCCCAGGCACGACCCCGGGGGCAAATAGTGATGACGGTTTTTTGCTATATTGTATTTAGCTAGGTAGTCTAACAACTGCCTATCCCAATCACTAACAGTTTAGGGAAGTGGGTTTCGCCCGCTTTTTTTGTTGTCCAAATTATGACCCATCCGCTCATCCCCGACCTGCTGCACCTAGCCATCCCTATCGCTGAAAACTTGGGGCTAGAAGTGGTCGATATCGTTTTCCAAACCAATAAAAGGCCTCCCGTCCTGCGCGTCGATATTCGCAATCTGGGGGGAGATACGGGTTTAGAGGACTGTGAGCAGATGAGTCGGGCCTTAGAAACCGCCCTCGACAGTCAAGAAATCTTACCCGGGGCCTACGTTTTAGAAATATCTAGCCCCGGTATTTCTCGACAACTGAGCAGTGAGCGCGAATTTCAGTCTTTTAAAGGTTTTCCCGTCATCGTTACCGGCCAGGATAGCCAAGGAAAACCGCAAGAATGGCGCGGAAAACTGCAAGGTAGAGATGAGCAATCTATTTATCTTAACCAAAAAGGTCGCTCCCTGACCATCGATCGCACTACCGTCATCAGCGTCCGTTTAGATGAGCAGCGCAGTAATCAGTAATCAGTAATCAGTAATCAGTGATCAGTAATCAGTAATCAGTAATCAGTAATCAGGGATAAAGATGAAGATAAATAAAGGCTCTTCGGTTGGTGTTATGCAATAGACGGGGGTTATAAGGGATGTAACCCTTATATAGAAAGGCATTTAGCGATTCTTGACAATTGTTTTTGATCTAGAGCGAACTAATCCATTAAGTCTCTTACCAGATAAGGATTTAGTCGATTTATGCCCCCCTATCG
>NZ_JASJFF010001102.1:0-1706 GCF_030065435.1 Microcystis sp. M53603_WE2 | reverse complement strand
TAATCCCCAAGCTTTTCCCTTACCTGAAGGTAAAATATCTTTACCAACCGGCGGTTTTCATGCCTACGATTCCAGTTTTAGCGGTTTAAAAACTGCTGTTTTGCGCTTAGTAGAGAAATTCGAGCCAGATAATTTACCTGTAGCTGATATAGCCGCCAGTTTTCAAGATACAGTAGCCAGAAGTTTAACCCGTCGGACAATCAATTGTGCCTTAGATTATGGCTTAAACACTATTGCGATCGGGGGAGGAGTGGCGGCCAATAGTGCCTTAAGAAATCATCTAGAAACTGCCGCCAAAAATCATCATTTAACTGTCTATTTTCCGCCGCTCAAACTCTGTACCGATAACGCCGCTATGATTGCTCGCGCTGCTGTTGATCATTATGATCTGGGTCATTTTTCTGACCTTTCTCTCGGTGTTCGTTCCCGTTTACCTTTAAGCGAAGTTATGCAATTATATAATACGTCAGATTTTTAGCTATCAGCCGTCAGTATTCAGAATTGAGGAGATTGCTTTTATCTATTCTCCCCATCACCCCATCACCCCACCACCCCACTTCATAATTCATAATTCATAATTTATAATGTTTGGCTTTTTAAATCTCAATAAACCCCCCGATTGGACTTCTCACGATTGCGTGGCCAAAGTCCGAAAAATTCTTAAGACAAAACGAGTCGGCCATGGCGGAACTTTAGATCCTATGGCTACGGGAGTTTTACCGATCGCCGTCGGGGCTGCCACCCGATTACTGGCCTATTTACCCGAAAATAAGGCTTATCGGGCAAAAATCCAGTTAGGACTCAGCACCGATACCGATGATATTACCGGAAAAGCGATCGCTACTTGTCCCTGGCCCGATTTAACTTTAGAGGCAGTTAAGCCGCATTTAGCGGAATTTATTGGCAATATTGCCCAGATTCCGCCGATGTATAGTGCTATTCACCAGGATGGTCGCCGTCTCTACGAATTGGCACGCAAAGGGGAAATAATCGCAGTGGAGCCTCGTCAGGTCAAAATTGACCAAATTACGGTTTTAGACTGGTTAGAGGGCGAATTTCCACAAATAGAGCTAGATATTCACTGTGGATCGGGGACTTATATCCGTTCCCTGGCCAGAGATTTGGGCAAGGTGTTAGCTGTGGGTGGCACTTTAGCCAGTTTAACTCGCACGGAAAGCTGTGGTTTTCAATTAGCCGATAGTATTAATCTGGAAGCTTTAATGGCTAATTCCGAGGGTTTAATTTCACCTCGCATTGCCTTGGCACATCTAGACTGGATTTCTTTGACATCAGAAAGAGTTATCGATTGGTTTCACGGCAGAAAAATTAATCTAACCGATACAAATGTTATGATCGGTTCTCTGGTTGCCGTGGAGTCTTTAGAAGCTCAATTTATCGGCATTGGTGAGATAGTTGTCAGAGAAGATGAATACTACCTACAGCCTAAAATAGTTATTCAGCAATAGGGTTAATAATTAGGGTCTGCTGAAAAAGTTATTGAAAAGTACAGGTCTCTTGATCAATGATTTCACTTAGCTACACCCATAAGCTTTAGTTGTCGATTAATGGTAATGATTCGGTAGTAGTGGCGTAGCTCTCTTGCTTACCTGGTATGAATTGTGTAAAATATTTATTAATAAAAATAATTGGAACCCGCTCAGTCTTTAAACCTCTAGCTTGCTCATGACTTTTCTGATAAATATCTT
>NZ_JASJFF010000572.1:0-1252 GCF_030065435.1 Microcystis sp. M53603_WE2 | reverse complement strand
TAATTGTAACCCAAGGATTATTAAATCTCTTAGATCAAGAACATTTACAAGCAGTTTTAGCCCACGAACAAGCTCACCAAGAATATCATGACACTTTCTGGTTTTTCTGGTTAGGTTGGTTGCGATCGATGTCTTCTTGGCTGCCCAATAGCGAGAATTTATGGTCAGAATTGGTCTTCTTGCGGGAATTGCGCGCCGATAAGTATGCTTCTGGACAAGTGGATTATTTACTATTAGCTGAATCGCTGCTTTTAGTGGCAGAAAAAGTTAATCAAGTAGCGGAAATAAGTTTCTCCGATAGTTGCTGTGTCGCTCTCAATGATCATTCTTTAAATAATCGTTTATTAGAGAGAATCGATGCTTTAGTCGAGTCAGAAAACCCCGAACTTCCCAGATTTAACTATCAAGTCTGGCTATTGCTTTCCCTCTCCCTCGCTCCTTTCTTACTCTTGCCTTTACACTCCTAAAAATGACCCTAGAAGTTGGACAAAAAGCCCCCGAATTTGCCACCCCCAACCAAAGGGGGGAAATTAGTAAATTAGCAGATTTTGCCGGTCAATGGTTGGTCTTATATTTTTATCCCAAAGATAACACTCCGGGCTGCAGCACAGAAGCGATCGATTTTACCGCTTTGTCGCCGCAATTTCAGCAATTAAATGCGGTAATTCTGGGAGTTAGTCCCGATTCAGAAAAGTCCCACTGTCGTTTTATTGAAAAACACAATTTAACTATTCAATTATTGAGCGATCCCGAACATCAACAGGCGGAAATTTATCAAGTCTGGGGATTAAAAAAATTTATGGGCAAGGAATATATGGGGATTAGACGCTCCACTTTCCTGATCGACCCCCGGGGAAATATTGCCTATATTTGGTCAAATGTCAAGGTAAAAGCCCATGCAGAAGCGGTTTTGAAAAAACTTGAGGAATTGCAGTAGGAAGCCCCTAGTAGTCGATTTTTTCTGGGTACTGATCGCGCTCTTTTAAGTACCTAAGCAAAATTAATTACACATCTAAGCCGTCAGACTTCGTCGTGAGATCAGTAGTTCGACAAGCTCACTAACATGAACACTTTTTGCTGTGATTAGTAAACAGTAATCAGTGATCAGTGAGGCTCTTCGGTTTGTGTTATGCAATGGACGGGGGTTATAAGGGATGGAACCCTTACATAGAAAGGCATTTAGCGATTTTTGTCAATTGTTTTTGCTCTAGAGCAAACTAATCAATTAAGTCTCTTACCAGATAAGGATTTA
>NZ_JASJFF010001293.1:0-4051 GCF_030065435.1 Microcystis sp. M53603_WE2 | reverse complement strand
TTCTCATTAGTTACTAACACATCAATTTCTAGGGTTTTACCGTCGAGACGTTTTCTGACTCTTTGACTAACTTGATGTACGGGAATCTGACGATTTAAAAATAAAGTCTCACAAGCTGGAGCTACCATATTTTCGACAAAACGTCCCCATTTACCCCCAAGATTACCAATTTCTTGACTGAGTCTGGTAATTTGGCGATCGGTTTCTTGAAAGCGTCGCTCGGTTTCTTGAAAGCATCTTTCTGTCTCTTTTTGAGCTTCTACTAATTCGGCTAATAATTTCCAAACATCATCGGCGGTGGTGGTCATAATTTTTCCTCTGAATTAACTTGACAATAACCTGATTACATCTTGTTTTTAAAGCCCCTACCACGTTTTCGGTTGAAACTCAGTATCGTTAAGAATCGCTACGTTTTCACCCCTTTGTGCCAAGACAAATAAACCTTGACGATAGGCATATTTATCCGCTCCTTCTTCGATTTCAATGCCTGCTACTGCCCCATATAATTGTTTGTGGTTATATTCGGGAAAAAATTGTCTAAATTCTGTTAGATTCTTGATTAATTCTTTGACATCATCTACACTTAAACTACTTTTGACTTCCACTACTAGCACATGATTCTCATTAGTTACTAACACATCAATTTCTAGGGTTTTACCGTCGAGACGTTTTCTGACTCTTTGACTAACTTGATGTACGGGAATCTGACGATTTAAAAATAAAGTCTCACAAGCTGGGGCTACCATATTTTCGACAAAACGACCCCATTTACCCCCAAGATTACCAATTTCTTGACTGAGTCTGGTAATTTGGCGATCAGTTGCTTGAAAGCGTCGCTCGGTTTCTTTTTGAGCTTCTACTAATTCGGCTAATAATCTCCAAACGTCATCGGCGGTGGTGGTCATAATTTTTCCTCTAAATTAACTTGACACTAACCCGATTATATCTTGTTTGAAGGATAGAGCCTGATGGCAGATAATGAAATAGTAGCGATTTTTTTTAATATGGCGGATCGCAATTGTAAGTCGAAATGGCTATCGATCATAGGAATTGGTGAAGATGGCTTAGAAGGGTTAAGTTCGGTGGGGCGAAGTCTGCTTTCTTTAGCATCAGTTATTGTCGGTGGTGAACGACATCTGGCAATGTTACCCCCAGAGGATCGACGGCAAAAACTGCTCTGGACTTCTCCTATTCAAGACTCTGTGAACGAGATTATCCGCCTTCGTGGTCAATCCGTCTGTGTTTTGGCCAGTGGTGATCCCATGTGCTACGGGATTGGTGTCACCCTCACCCGTCAGATTCCCCTTGAGGAAATGACGATTATTCCCTCTCCTTCTGCCTTCAGTCTTGCCTGTAGTCGTTTGGGTTGGTCTCTGAGTGAAGTGGAAACTTTGAGTTTGTGCGGTCGCCCTCCGGCTTGGTTGAATGGGGTGCTTTATCCCGGCGCTAAACTGCTGGTACTGAGTGCCGATGCCCAGACTCCAGCGATCGCTGCTCGGCTGCTCCGGGAGGGAGGTTTTGGCGAGAGTTCCATCACGGTTTTAGAACATCTAGGGGGAACCCTGGAACGCCACATTCAAGGCATCGCCAACGATTGGCAGTTTACAGATCTGGCGGATTTAAATGTCATCGCCATTAGCTGCATCTCCTCCCATCCCCCCACCCTGGCGCCGCGCCTTCCAGGACTGCCGGATTCTGCCTACCATCATGACGGACAGTTGACAAAAAGAGAAGTTCGTGCTATCACTCTGAGTACATTGGCTCCCCTACCCGGACAATTGCTCTGGGATGTGGGGGCAGGTTGTGGTTCCATTGCCATTGAGTGGCTGCGGAGCGATCGCCGTTGCCAGGCTATTGCGATCGAACATCATCCCACCAGATTACAATACATTGCCGATAATGCCGCCGCCTTGGGAACGCCTCACCTGCAAATCGTCGCCGGAATCGCACCGAGCGCCCTGGAAGATTTACCGCAGCCGGACGCTATTTTTATTGGTGGCGGTATCACCACACCCCACCTATTGGAAACCTGTTGGTTAGCCCTGCGCCCCGGGGGTCGTCTTGTTGCCAATACTGTTACAATTGAAAGCGAATTAGTCCTCTTGCAATGGCATAGTAAATTAGGAGGGGAACTGCTGCGAATTGGCATTGAAAAAGCCGAACCGGTCGGCAAGTTTTTGGGTTGGAAAGCAATGGCTCCCGTAACCCAGTGGACTGTTCTGAAACCGAGATTGTAAATCCTTGATTTTGTCCTTGCTCTCTCTTGCAAAAGTTGTCAATAGAACTTTTTGGGTATTCTTTTCCTCTCTAATTAGTTAGGTGTTAAAAATTGTCAGATCCCCCTTAATAAGGAGGGATCAAAGCCCCCCTTATCAAGGGGGGTTGGGGGGATCAAAGCCCCTTAATAAGGAGGGATCAAAGCCCCCCTTATCAAGGGGGGTTGGGGGGATCAAAGCCCCTTATCAAGAAGGATCAAAGCCCCCCTTATCAAGGGGGGTTGGGGGGATCAAAGCCCCTTAATAAGGAGGGATCAAAGCCCCCCTTATCAAGGGGGGTTGGGGGGATCAAACTTCCAATTACTCCACAAACTCCCTCAAAATTACTCAAAACTTCTTGATTAGTAAAGCGGATTACTGTTAATCCATAACCTGATAAAATTTGGGTTCTTTCTAAGTCATAGTTCTGAGCATCTTCACTATTATGAATATCACCATCAATTTCAATCACTAATTTTAATTCGGGGCAATAAAAGTCAACAATAAATTGATCAATCGGTCTTTGACGATGAACTCTATATTTAAAATTTTTTAAGTATTCATACCAAAGTTTTCTTTCAGCTTTGGTCATGTTTTTACGGAGTTCTTTGGCTCGTTCTACGAGTTTGGGATTGTAGGGTAGATGATGATTGGTTAATTGCATAAGCTTACTTTCTGGTTAGTCATGTTACCGTACTTAGCCCCCCTTGATAAGGGGGGTTGGGGGGATCAAACTTAACGTGATTGCAGTTTTATTTATTAAAAAAAGAAAGATTATTTTTCAACTAATAAGTTTAGCATATATAGCGTTTTCTGTTCGCACGAGGTACATTATTAATGTTGAAAAGCTTGGCTCTTCGTTACTTGTTATGGTTCGATAGGGGGCATAAATCGACTAAATCCTTATCTGGCAAAAGACTTAATTGATTAGTTCGCTCTAGATAAAAAACAATTGACAAAAATCGCTAAATGCCTTTCTATATAAGGGTTCCATCCCTTATAACCCCCCGTCCATTGCATAACACAAACCGAAGAGCCAAATTTCTGGAAGATCAGAAGGCTGAGAGGTCAAGAGTGGGAATTCAAGAGAAATAAAATCGATATTCAACTTGTTTCCCATCCTAAAATCTGATTTCTAGGTTTTTTATCCTTCAGAAATTAATCATGCCCAAAATCCGAAGTATTGGTAGTCTGATAAGCTTATATAGCAAGCATAAGGGCAAATATTAACTAATATAAAATCGTGCCAAATTTCCCCCACTAAATCAGCATTTCCAGGACTTCCCTGGGGGGGGAATTACGGTTAGGAACTTTTTCTATATACATCGCCACTATTCTAGCAAATAGAGAGAATTCTTGTTGATTAAGAAATGCTACAAACTACATGGGTACATTAAGAGAAGTTAATGGGTGCATCCATTGATGGATAAGGGTTTTCGGCTGTTATAGCTGAACTTCCCTCGTATAACTATACTAGCTATGGCTAAAAGTCTTACAGAGCCTGAGTTAAAGCAATGTAATACTAATTAAATACTGGCTACAAACTCCTGAAATCCTTACGCAGACAGGGTTTGAGGCAAAATTTTTCAAATTTGACCTTTCGACCATTATAGCTTGTTTCCGGGCAGAAAACCATCAAAAACATGACTACAGAGGGAATCGCTGACTCTAGAGATTAATGAGACCATCTGTTATATTAGGGACTTCCAGAGAATAAAATACCCAACAAAAAAATAGAAAAGTGTTTTTTTGAAAAAGTAATTATTTTTGTCTAGGAAAACAAAGAGTCTCCCATT
>NZ_JASJFF010001349.1:0-7248 GCF_030065435.1 Microcystis sp. M53603_WE2 | reverse complement strand
GATTATTTTGTGTCCTTGCCCATTCATAAGGAAAAGCATCACGGGTATAGACTTCTAAAGACAGGTTATAAGCAACAATAGCTAACTCTAAATTTTCTGCCCTTTCTCCTCTGATGCGATTACTATAAGCAGTACCCAGATTATTTTGTGTGTTTGCCCATTCATAAGGAAAAGCATCACGGGTATAGACTTCTAAAGACTGGTTATAAGCAACAATAGCTAACTCTAAATTTTCTGCCCTTTCCCCTCTGATGCGCTCACTATAAGCATTACCCAGATTATTTTGTGACCTTGCCCATTCATAAGGAAAAGCATCACGGGTATAGACTTCTAAAGACTGGTTATAAGCAACAATAGCTAACTCTAGATTATCTGCTCTTTCCCCTCTGATGCGCTTATTATAAGCATTCCCCAGATTATTTTGTACGCTTGCCCATTCATAAGGAAAAGCATCACGGGTTCTTACTTCTAAAACCGTTTGATAGCCTGTAATAGCGATTTCTAGATTATTAGCCCGACTTCCCAAGGGAAAATTTTGAATATCAACACATAAATTCTGAATCACCCCGACAATACCCGCCACTTCTTCTGGTTTCCTTTGAGAAAACACATTTCTAGCCCATTGTTGCAACAGTTGGGCAAAGATATCATCTAACAGATGTTGACCGCGTTGTAGGATAGGATAAACCACCGTAGGATCGCTATTACTGTCATATTCTGCTTGTAAGACTTCTGATAAAAACTTCTGATATTCCTCTATACTTCCCGCTTGAGGGTTGAGAAACTGCCCCAATTGTTGCACCATATCGCGTAACCAAGATGATGTGATGGACTATGATTTTTTCGACAGACCGACCCTATGAATATACTAATTAAAAAAAGGTGGGTTAAGTCCCACCTTGATAACTGATTAGGATTTTTGGCTGAAATAGGCCTCTAGCGCCTCATTGATGATTTGATTCATCGGCCGTTTTTCCGTTTCCGAAGCTTCCTTGAGACGGACAAACATATCATCGGGGACGCTGACACGGTTTTGATTTTTACGCACGCGTTTGGGTTTTGATTCAGTAGTAGTAGTTTCGGTCATTTTAGGTGTGTAGGTGGCTGAAAATGCTTGTAAAGCAGGGAAATTGACTCGATGACAGAATTCTCCGAAGGTCTCGTTATTTTGTTGATCCTGTTGGAAGTAAACGAAAATCGGTTCTAAGACCTTTTCTAGATCATCGATCGCCATTTTATCCAAATAGGGGCGCGCTAGTCGAGTTTGATCGGCTGTTCCTCCTAACCAGAGTTGGTAGGAATTGGGAGCGCTACCCACAAATCCTAATTCTGCCATATAGGGACGCGCGCAGCCATTGGGACATCCTGTCATGCGGATGACAAATTGCTCTTTGCTTAATCCTAAGCGATTAAGCAGGGCGCGAATGCGTTCAATTACCCGGGGTAAAATTCTTTCTGACTCAGTAATCGCTAATCCACAGGTAGGCCAAGCGGGACAGGCCATGGAATAACGGGTTAAAGGGTCAATTTCGGCGGGATTGGTGACAATTCCGTGTTCTTTCAGGATCGCCTCGATCGCTTGCTGATCCTGGGGTTCGATTTCGTAGAGAATGATATTATGGTTAGCCGTCAAGCGCATGGGCAACTGAAAACGCTCGATAATCACTTTTAAGGCGGTTTTTAGCTGAAAACTGCCTTCATTTTTGACCCGGCCATTCTCCACAGAAAGACCAAAAAATAATTTTCCGTCTCCCTGTTCATTCCATCCCAAAAAGTCTTGATATTTCCAATCGGGGAGGGGTTGGTAGGGGGCAATTTTTTGACCGAAATAACCCTCAACAGTGCTGCGGAATTTTTCTACTCCCCATTCTTCGAGGATATATTTCATTCTGGCATGACGACGATCGCCGCGATCTCCGTAATCTCTTTGGGTTGCCACGATCGCTTTTACCAGATCGTACACATTTTCTTTGTCCACATAACCGATCGCATCGGCCATTCTGGGGAAAGTTTCTTCCTTATTGTGGGTCCTTCCCAGTCCACCCCCGGCAAGGATGTTAAAACCCTGTAATTCCCCGTTTGCGTCGGTAATCACCACCAAACCGAGGTCATTGGTGTAGATATCGATGGAGTTGTCTCCCGGCACGGTGACACCGATCTTGAACTTACGGGGCATATAATGTTGACCGTAGATCGGTTCGATGGGATCGTTTTTGTTAATGCCATTTGTATCTTTTTGTCTCGATGCCTTGACTTCTGGCGCTTCTTCTGCACTGATCACTTTTTCGCCATCGAGCCAAATTTCGTAGTAAGCGCCAGTTTGGGGAGTGAGCAAATCGGCGATATTATTGGCATATTCCCAAGCATAGCCGTATTCGGGGCGATTTTTGTAGGGGGCTGGCGGTGCAGTGACATTGCGGTTAACATCACCACAGGCCGCTAAAGTGGATCCCATACTGCGGATAATTTCCCCGAGGGTAGCTTTGAGATTTTTCTTTAAAATGCCGTGTAATTGGAAGCCTTGGCGGGTTGTCACCCGTAAAGTGCCGTTACCGTAGCGATCGGACAAACTATCGAGGGTAAGATATAGTTGCGCGGGAATAAAACCCCCCGGACTGCGGGTACGCAACATCATTTGATAGTCTTTTTCTTGACCTTTGGCTCTATTGTCGCGATTATCCTGTTGATAGGAACCGTGAAACTTGAGGATCTGCACCGCCGCATCGGTAAAATGGGTTGTATCTTCGAGGAGTTCACTGGCCAAAGGTTCTCGTAGATAATTACTGCGTTCTTTGATACCTTCGACTTTAGAAACCTTGGCGGTAGGAGAAATAGGAGTTGTAACCATCGTCTAACAGCACGATAACCTGTGGATAGGTCTTAGGAATAGGAATTTAGACAAGCTCGATCGATCCTAAGAAGTTTTACTAACATGATCTCTAGAGTTCGTTCCAGACTCTGAGGTTAACAGTAGCGATCGAGACATCAATTCTATCTTAGCTTCTTACTGTCCCTCGCGAACGCCATCTACCGATCGAGTTTTTATGACCAATTCTCCCAACATTAAAACGGTTATTAGTCAAGAACCCTACATTATTCTTAACAATCAGGGAGAATTTCTCCCTTCTATTAATCTGAGTCGTCCTAATTATAAATTGGGGCGGGATGGTCAACAGGTGGATTTAGTTGTTCCCCAACACTGGACGGTGGTGAGTCGAGTACAAGCTTGTTTTCGTCGTCAGGGAGATGATTACTATATCTACGATGGAGACGGGACTAATCCTAGTTCCAATCAACTTTTTATCAACAATCGCGTGATTACTCCCAAAGAGGGCTATCTTTTACAAAATGGGGATGAGATTCATATCGGTCAAGATGTCAAAAATTCGGTCAAGATTACCTATTATCATCCTAACCAACAGGTAAAAAGCCCACCTTTAGCTTTTAAATCGGTTTCCCTAAGCAATCGCAGTGTAGTTTTAGGACGAGATAATACCGCGACTGTGGTTTTAGACGCGCCGACAATTTCCCGACAACACGCGATTATCGATAGCGATAACCAGAATCGTTATATTCTCTACGACAAAAGCACCAATGGAGTCTTTATCGACGGAGAAAAAGTATCGGGTAGTGCCATTTTAACTAACGGTTGTACGGTGAGAATCGGCCCCTATAGTTTTCGGTTGCAGGGAGATGACTTAGTTTTATTAGATACGGGGGATAATATCCGTCTGGATGCCGAAGATATCGTCAGGATGGTGCGGGATAAAAAGAAACAACCTTTGATAATTCTCAATCATATCTCCTTACCGATCGAACCGAGTCAATTAGTGGCGATTGTCGGGGGAAGTGGTGCGGGAAAATCGACTTTCTTAAAGACTTTATTAGGAATTGAACCCACCACCTCGGGAACTGTTTATCTGAATGGGGAAGACCTCCGCCAGAATTTTAATATCTATCGCACCCAAATCGGTTATGTTCCCCAATACGATATCGTTCACAGGGATTTAACTGTGGGAGAAGTGTTGTATTATGCTTCTAAATTAAGGCTACCTCCGGATCTTAATTGCCAAGAAGTGATCGAGAAAACCCTGGAGCAGGTGGAATTGTTAGAAAGAAGAAATACTTTAGTCAAAGACTTAAGCGGTGGTCAATTAAAAAGGGTAAGTATTGCGGTAGAATTATTAGCCAATCCCAAATTATTCTTTTTAGATGAACCCACCTCGGGATTAGACCCCGGTTTAGATAAAAAGATGATGGAATTGCTGGCAAAATTGGCCAAAGAAGGCAGAACAATTCTCCTAGTCACCCATGCTACTAATAATATCAATCTCTGCGATCGATTAGTTTTTCTCGGTCAAGGGGGCAATTTATGTTATTTTGGTTCTCCGGGGGAGGCCTTAAATTTTTTCTCTTTACCTCAGGGGGATTTTGCCGATATTTATATTCATCTGGAAACTAGCGAAAAAGTTGAGCAAGAATGTCAACGTTTCCAACAATCCGACTACTACAAAAATAATATTGAAGCAAGAATCGGTAAAATATTTCAGCAAAATAATAGTAAACCGCAACAGGTTCAACAATCTTTTTGGCAACAACTACAGGTCTTATGTCAACGGTATAGCAAGTTAATTATCCGTGATCAATTTAGTTTAATTTTATACCTATTAACCGCCCCGATCGGAATTTTTTTAATGGCCATGGTTTTAGGGGACAAAGATCCTTTATTTTTGGGAGATAATGCTGGGACTGAAGATGCTATCGAATCGGCAACTTTAGCCTTAAAAACTCTCTTTGTTTTTACCTGCGCGGAATTGTGGGTAGGTTTTGCCTGTTCCCTACAGGAAATTGTCAAAGAATCAGCCATTTATCAGCGAGAAAGATTAGTTAATCTGGGATTATTACCCTATTTATTCTCGAAAATTCTGGTTTTAGCAGCCTTAGCTTTTCTGCAAACAATTGTAATTACCTGCGTGATATTTTGGGGATTTACTGACCCGCAACCAGAATTAATGACCTGGTTAATTGGCTGTTTTATTACCACATTTTTAACTATATTTGCGGCAATTAATCTCGGTTTATTAATTTCTGCTGGCGTTAGTAATATCACTCAAGCAAATAGCGCATTACCTTTAATTTTAATTCCTCAGATTATCTTTGCTGGGGTATTATTTAACTTAGAAGGTCTGGGAAAATATCTATCATGGTTGATGATTAGTCGCTGGTCGATTGGTGCCTACGGGGTATTAGTAGAGGTGGAAGCTATGATTGCAGAAGCGAAAGAAAAAAATGACTTTAATATCCCTTTACCCTTTGAGGATACCAATCAAGTTTATCAATTATCTATCAATAATTTGTTATTGAATTGGGGAGTTTTAATTCTTCATTCCCTTATTTATTTTCTCCTTACCTATTGGTTGCAAAAAAGAAAAGATATTTTATGATCTGAATGATATAGCGGTTCTCACACTTGGGTGTGACAGTTAAACCTTTGCTGATTAGGCTTTTCAACATCGATAATGTACCTCTTGCGAACAGGAAACGCTATAAATTATGAATGATAAATTATGAATGAAAACTGAAAACTGATCACTGATCACTGATCACTGATCACTGATAACTGACTCCTAACCCTACTTAATTTAACTTCAGATTAAGAGCGATCGGACATTCCACTTTCGTTCCCCCTAAACCACAGTAACCGCCGGGATTTTTCGCTAAATATTGCTGATGATAAACTTCAGCATAATAAAATTCAGGTGCGTCGAGAATTTCCGTGGTAATCTGACCGTAGTTCGCTTTATTGAGGGCTTCTTGGTAGATCGATCGGGATTTTTCCGCTAATTCCTTTTGCTGGGGACTATAGGTATAGATACCCGATCGATACTGAGTCCCCGTATCATTACCCTGACGCATTCCCTGGGTGGGATTATGACTTTCCCAGAAAACCTTTAACAGTTGTTCGTAGGAAATCACACTGGGATCATAGACCACTAAGACCACTTCATTATGCCCAGTCATGCCGGTACACACTTCCTGATAGGTGGGATTAGGGGTGATACCAGCCGCATAACCTACGGCCGTGGTGTAAACACCTTCTAATTGCCAAAATTTACGCTCTGCTCCCCAAAAACAGCCTAAACCAAACATTGAGGTTTCCATACCGCCAGGGAAGGGGGGCTGCAAAGAATGACCGTTAACGTAGTGGGTGCTAGGTACGGGCATTTTTTCCGATCGCCCGGGTAGGGCCTCCCTTACGGTGGGCAAAGTTAATTTTTTTCCGAATCCGAATAACACCATAATAAGAATTTGTCCAGAAAGTTTTACCTTACTTTACATTGTCGCTTAATTTTGGCGATTTCAGTGATCGGTGATCAGAACTGAGGCCGCAGCTCAATTTTTGTCAATCTACTGAGTTGGGATTTTGAAAGGGAAACTCTCCGCTAAAACTGGGCGTTATTTCCGATTTTATCACTCAATCCCAATCTTTAGGGGGTTCTACTCCCCAAACCCCGGAGCGCATTAGTTTTTCGGTGCGATGCTTACAGGCATCTGTTCATACACTTGTACCAGTTTAGGCGTTGCTGAATCAAGGTATGAATGCCAACTTTGCATCAGATGCAAAAGTTAGTTTGGCTCTAGGTTTTAAAAATACCAGAAAAGAAGATTCATATCTCAAATCAGCAACGCCTAAATCCGACATTCCGCACATCTTCATATACTTTTATGTATTTTTATAGCAGTTTTCATCAGAATGAGGTATGGGCAAGGGGCTTAAGCCCTTTGTTGGCAAAACTTGTCGATACCTCAGTAACGTGAAAAGTGCTATACATTCCCCAAGATGTTTTGACAAAAAACCTTCATTGTAGAAACTACTATTGAGAACATTTTCAATAATTGATTTTTTCTGAGAAAAAAATTTACAATTCTTCACCTTGATAAAAATCCATCATTGTAGCTATAATCCTTACTGGTAAGGGGTGGTCAGAAATATATTAGTAAAAATTATCAATTGAATGTTAAGAAGTGCGGAAAGTGGGTATATAAAGGTTCTCACGCCTGTGTGGCACACTTAAACCTTTGCTAATTAAGCTTTTCAACATTAATAATGTACCTCGTGCGAACAGGAAACGCTATAGTCCGATATTAGACCTCTTGCATAATTTTTTTATGGTATAATATAAGGTTTTGCTTTTTTCTCAATTCTTAGATTGAAGTGGAAAAAAGAATAAAATGTGATCTTAGGTC
>NZ_JASJFF010000010.1:0-1065 GCF_030065435.1 Microcystis sp. M53603_WE2 | reverse complement strand
CGATGGAAATAACGCCCATGGGAACAATGCCAATAGAAATTATACCAGTGGGAGCAATACCGATCGACAACCATTTTCGCCCGGAATTACCACAACTATTCTCTTTTTCTTGACCTAGATTGGAATCCATGCTTTTAACCCCGAAGATGCTTTGAGCCTTACCATCCTAGGTTAGGGGTAGAATTCTTGTCAAAAGACCAGTAGTCAAAATGAAAGTTAATTTTTTATAAAAACTATTGACTTTTCATCTTAGTTATGTATTGGCGGGATACCGGCCACGTCGAGAATTTTTGGGACTAAATCCTCCCGTTTAATCGCCATGATGTGGACACCTTGACATAACTGCTGGGCTAATTTTATTTGTTCGGCGGCGATTTTGATGCCTTCTTCGAGGGGATGGGCTGCATCGGCGAGTCTTTGAATGATATGGTCGGGAATTTGTACCCCTGGCACATTTTTATTTAAAAATACGGCGTTTTTAGCTGATTTTAACAGAAAAATTCCCGCTAGAACCGGTTTATCGGCGAGGGAGGCCACCTGCTGCATGAACTTATCAAGGCACTCGAAATCCGTAACTAATTGACTTTGAAAAAACTGCGCTCCCGCTTCGATTTTACGCTCAAAACGGCGTTGAAGACCGGACCAACTTTTTGACTGCACATCGACGGCAGCCCCGGCAAAAAGTTCTAAGGGTCCATCAGGTAAAGATTTATCGTTAAAGTCGAAACCTTTATTTAATTTATCGATTAATTTTAACAAACGTACCGATTCTAGGTCAAAAACTGCTCTAGCCTGGGGGTGATCTCCTGCTTTGACGGGATCTCCAGTTAAAGCTAGTATATTTCTCAATCCCAAAGCATGAGCGCCCATGAGATCTGCTTGTAATCCGATCACATTGCGATCGCGACAGGCTATTTGACAGATGGGTTCGATGTCGTGTTGATAGAGAATAGCGGAGGCAGCCAGAGAGGACATTCGCACTACGGCGCGACTGCCATCGGTAATATTAGCCGCATGAACGCGATTTTTTAGCCAGAGGGCCATTTCTAGCATATGACTGGCATT
>NZ_JASJFF010001010.1:0-5058 GCF_030065435.1 Microcystis sp. M53603_WE2 | reverse complement strand
GGGTAACTAGCGCAATTCAGCGTTAAACTCGTTAAAAGAGCGTCTTTTTAACTCTAGCGATTGCGATCGAGGCAAAAGCTCAAAAACCTTTCTTAAGACATCATCCACATCTTCATATTTAACATTGCCCAAACCATCATAAACCACTTTACCCTGTTGGTCTAAAACCACCGTTTGGGGAACCCCATCGCGATAATAGTAACCTGGTTCATCGGGACGATAGGAAGACTTTAAGGGGATAGAATCGACAGTAACGGGGATAATACTGGCGGCGCGACCGTAAAACTCTTGAAAACGGGAGACAATCGCCGCAAATCGCTTACAATCACTACTATCATCCAGATAATAGACAATAATAGCCGGAATTTTCCGTTGAAAAGTTTCCGCTAAATTTAAACGCGGTGGTACGAGGGAACCATTACCCGCATAGACCACAAAAATATTACCATCAAGGCGATCGTCATCGATCCCCGCATAGGCGCTAGGGGTTAGCCAAGGAGACAAACTCGCCAGGGACATAATAAGAAAGACAAGACAGATCCGAAGACGCAGCCGATAACGAGATTTCATGATCAACAGGGTTAAAATATTAAGACAATTTTCAGTGTAAAAAATCTTGTGACCTTCGAGCGCGATAATTCCCAAACCACCCCGCGAGTCATTGCCGCTAACTCGCGCTTTGCCGATACTTATTATGCCATTCTAGGACTACATCCGAGGGCCTCGGTGATCGAAGTGCGACGCGCCTATCGGGAACTCAGCAAACGATACCACCCCGATACTACCGAACTCAGCCCCGAAGTGGCAAAGGTTAAATTCCAGCGTCTTAACGAAGCTTATGCCACCCTGAGTAATCCCGATCGCCGTTCCCTGTATGATTTACAGATAGGTTACTCGCGCTGGAATGTCATCCAAACCATCCCCGATGGCGATCAACCCATAGCTAATCGTAGCGCCTATCTCGATCCGACCGATCGCCCCCTATCTTCGGGAGAGATTTTTGCTTTGTTTATCTTGGGACTGACTCTGCTCGGCTGCTTGTTACTGGCGGTGATTATTGCTATGCTTCGAGGAGAGAATGCTGTCACTGTAGCCCAATTATTTTTGATTTAGATGCGATGAAGATTCCCACTGCTGATACTCCCCTCTATAATCATCCCTTACCGGCGATCGAAGCATGGCTAGTTAAATTAGGTTGTCGGAAAAATAGCGAGAATGTCCACTGTTGGATCGTCGAAAAACCGACATGGAAAGCGGAAATCTGCCTCGATATCGAAGAAATCACCGTTCGTTACTTTCGGGCAGCCAATGACGGCAGTGACATCAATCGCGCTTTTAAATACTCCCTTAGTCGCCAAGATATCGAATCGGCGGTTTTTTCTGGTCCCTAATCAATAGTCCAACTTTTGACTAAAAAGTGCCAGCGATTGGAGCGATCGGGGGGAGAATTCAGGGACTTTTTCCCTGAAAATTGGCTAATTGACCACCTGAAAATCGGTAAAACCCCACACCCTACACCCCACACCCTACCCCGTTAAGACAGCACCGGAGTTGGTAGCAGGGAGAGCTAGTCCGAGCATTTGTACTAAATTTTCCGAGGCACGCTGTCAATCCAGTACACTTGTTCAGTTTGCAATCAAAGCTCCCCCACAACTGGAACCGCTGCCAGCAGTGCAACCGTAGCAATAGGAAGCGGTTTGTACCTCTGCAATTACATCTAAACTACCCGCTTGTAATAAATCCGGCAGGGTTAATTTTTGGCCTTGACTGGTGCAAGCGGCCAAATCCTCCATCTGATTAAAATCGCAGTCATAGATATTACCCAAATAATCGATCGAAAGCTGATTACGACACATCAAATGTTCGACAGTATCGCCATTAAAATGGTCTTCGAGGAATTGAAGATAGGGTTGATGGAGTTGCCGGTGTTCCAGATGGAAGCGCATCCTTCCAACGGGTAGGTTAGTGATAGTAAACAGATTGTTAAAAGAAATATTAAAATGTTCTTGCAAGAACTTTTTGTAATCCCGTGTCAGGGATACCTGATCCGGTGTGAGAGAAAAATTATCTGACTTAGGAATCTGGGGATTATAGACTAAATCCACAATCAAATTCGGCTCTTGAGCGTAGCCGAGACGGTTTAACCATTGTAAAGCGGCAATCGATCGATCATAGACTCCTTCCCCGCGCATTTTATCCACATTATCGGCAAGATAACAGGGTAAAGAAGCCACCACCCGCAACTGATGGCCAGCGCAATATTCAGGAATATCAGTAAATCCTTTCTCGAAATAAATAGTTAAATTCGAGCGCACAATTACCTGTTTCCCAGCTTTTCTAGAGATTTCCACAATCGGCTTAAAACCGTAGAGCATTTCCGGGGCGCCGCCGGTCAGATCGACGGTTTTAATTTGGGGAAATCTTTCGATCAGTTCGATAATTTGTTCGCACAGTTCTGGAGTCATTTCTTCGTAGCGACTTGGACTAGCTTCCACATGACAATGGCTACAGGCAAGGTTACATCTTTTCCCCAAATTAATTTGCAGAACCGAGATTTTTTGCTTAGTTAAAGGAGTTTTTAGTTTCTCAACAAAAGGAGTCATAGGAGAGTAAACAGTAATCAGTAAACAGTAAACAGTAAACAGTGAACGGTAAACATTGAACAGTCAACATTGAACAGTAAACGGTAAACAGTAATTAGTAAACAGTAAACAGTGACCAATAACTAATCAATGATAACTGATAACTCACATCTGATAACTGATAACTGATAACTGGTAACTGATAACTGGTAACTGATAACTGATAACTGGTAACTGAGGGATCGAACTTGTCTCGACGCTGCTTTTTTAACAGCAACCGCCTCCGTTATAGTGCCAAGTGGACTCGGTGATGAGGATATCTTGGGGAGAGGAGCGAGCTAAGTTGCCCGCAGTTTTATCACAGACGGCCACCGGCAATCCTTTGGCTAAAATATGCCCGGCACCATCATCGAAAATTGCCTCCGTACCAGTATAAATAGCAGTTTTGCCCGTAAAAATACAGGCCCCATCTTCGGGAATAGCTAGTTTAAAAGCAACGGAATCCAAACTTTCTAATAGGAGCGGATCGGCTAAATTATAACTCTGACAGTCCAGTAAACGATAGGGACGACGGGCCCGAATTTCTACCTGACCAAAACCAGCATCGAGCAACTGTTTAATATAATCATCGTAGGTCAAGGCCCCCGATAGACACATAGCTCGTAAACGCTGATCTTCTTGCAAATGTTCGGGGATTGGACGAGTGGCGATCGGATCGCTCATCAGTAAACGCCCTCCCGGTTTTAAGACGCGAAAAGCTTCCCGTAAAGCTAACTGTAAATCGGCTGGTTTAAAGATATTAAAAAGACAATTCTGCGCCACTACATCGACGGAGGCATCCTCCACCGGCAATTCAAAGGCGGAACCATCTCTAATTTCCACAAAATCGAGACTAAACCAGGGATTTTCCAGCAGCGCTTCGCTGAGATTTCTTTGGGCTGCCCAACGCATTTCTGGCACTGGATCCACCGCAATTACTCCCCCTGGACGACGGGAAAAATAGGCGAATTGCAGTGCTTCTAAACCACCACCCACACCCACATACAAAACCCTGGGAGAATTGCCTAATTCATTGGCCTGCACCGTCGTGCCACAACCATAGTTCATCTCTTGCATAATGGCAGGGATTTTTAACCCGGGTAGTTGCAAAGGACTGCTGTGGACACAACATAGCCCCACTTCGGGAGTTTGGGCTACTTCGCTGTAAAATTTGGCAGTAGCTTCCAGATAAGTCATTTTCATCCTTTAAACTCCTTTTCTCTGATCAATTCAAGGACCGACTTCGCATCCTCGCCCAACGCTATCGTAGCATTCGTACTGACCTGTAAACGCTTAAAATGCGTCTTAGTTTATCTTGATGCTCCGAGAACTCGAATATAGTCATTTCAATTAAGATTGAGAATATCAATGCCAGAGTTCATAAGGGTTTAACCGGTCTAGAGTGTATCAGACTTATCTGAAATGACTATATAGCGTTTTTCAGTCTGCTGAGGTACAAAAGTTATGGGTTTTAGGCACTCATGCAAGAGGCAGAAGGCAAAAGGGAAGAAAAATAGGTGTACCTCACTAGCTTAGGAAATGCTATATAAGCTAAACGGCTTTTACTTCGGATCACCGATATAGACTCCAAAAGGGTTATAGCTGTTGGATCATGCAGGTTAAGCGCCGTTTAGCTTATCTCTTTACCAAGTGTTCGGTTGAAAGTCAGCATCATTAATAATTGCCACCGTATCCCCAGATAGTTTAATCACAAATAAGCCTTTTTTATAAGCATAGCGATCTACACCTTTGTTAATTTCAATACCAGCGACTGCACCGTAAGCTCGATAGTTTTTGTAATGGGGAAAAGCGATTTTAAAACGAGTCAATTTTTCGATAAATTCATCTACATCATCTTGAGATAATCGAGATTTACATTCCACCACCACAAGATCGGTATCATCCACCCCTAGGATATCAATTTCCATGGCGATACCTTGACGCTTGACTCTAGCGCGGGGATAAACTTCCTTAATATCAATGCCTTTTTCCTGAAAAAGCCGTAAAACCGCCGGTTCTACCAATTCCTCCACAAATCGACCCCAGCGAGTGGTCAAACTATCTACCGCTTTGCTGGTTCGTTCTACGGTGCGTTTCAGTTCTGCCATCGAGCGCTCGGCTTCGGCAGCCCGGCGCTCGCTTTCTAATTTCGCTTCGGCGGCACGGCGCTCGTTTTCTAATTTCGCTTCGGCGGCACGGCGCTCGTTTTCTAATTTCGCTTCGGCAAAGATAAGTAGGGAGGCACAATTATTTGTAGGATGGGTTAGCGGTAGCGTAACATAATCGGGCGTTGGGTTTCATGCTTCAACCCAACCTACGTTCATCTTATATTTAATTCCACCCACCCACTTACGTTCCATTTCAGCCCGACGAAGATCGCTTTCCCTTAAACGGCGCTCAAACTCCTCGGCGGAAGCGCGGAATAGCTGGTAAATAT
>NZ_JASJFF010000397.1:0-1386 GCF_030065435.1 Microcystis sp. M53603_WE2 | reverse complement strand
CGGTCAAATTTATTGACTCAAAATCAGCTATACTTAATTTAAATGAAACAGCCCTACCCTTATTAAGGGGGGATCCCCCCGCCTATCGGCACCCCCCTTATCAAGGGGGGCAGGGGGGATCAAACCTAAAATCCATTTTTAATTTAATTATAACCAGCTACTTAGCATCGTATTTTTGCTATCTTTCAACCTAAATTTAAAGAATAAAATAAGGACGCTGCCACTTGCGTCCTCAAGGTATCTGGAAAAGGCTTTTTTCCTAGACTTTCCGAGAGTAGTATTCCACTACTAACAGTTCATTAATCGAGAGGGCAATCCATTCTCTTTCCACAACGCCATTCACTTTGCCCACAAGGGTATTTTTGTCAAATTCCAAATGACTCGGCAGGTTGGCTAAACCGGGGTATTCCATATTTCTTTTGACTAGATCCTGGGAACGCTCTTGATTTCTGACTCCAATCACATCACCCGGACGGCACTGATAACTGGCAATATCCACAACTCTACCGTTAACGGTGACGTGACCGTGATTGACTAATTGTCGCGCCCCCGGAATTGTCCCAGCCATACCGAGACGGAAAACGGTATTATCCAGACGCATTTCTAAGAGTTGCAGCAGCACTTGACCAGTGGAACCGGTAGCCCGGCGAGCTTTGCGGACATAGCGAATTAATTGTTTCTCGCTGACACCGTAGTTAAAACGCAGTTTTTGTTTTTCTTCTAGACGAATGGCATATTCTGAACGTTTTTTGCGGGCCTGGCCATGTTGCCCGGGTGCATAGGCACGACGGGCATTTTTACGGGTTAAGCCTGGTAATTCCCCTAAACGACGCACAACGCGCAAGCGCGGTCCTCTATAACGAGACATACAGACAGTCTGCTCCTATTTAAATTTATCCCAAAACTATTATCGTAGCACAAATTAAGTGATTTAGTTGGCGTGTGGGGAGATGGGGAGAGGGGAGAACGGAGTGGGATGATGGGGTGTGGGGTGTGGGGTGTGGGGTGTGGGGTGTGGGGAGAATAAATAAAAGCAATCTCCTGAATACTGACTCCCGACTCGGAGAATACTGATCACTGATTACTGATTACTGATTACTGATCACTGATTCAAGCCTGACGGCAGCTGATGTATTTTTTTCATCGGAAATTTTGGGTCTGAAACCCCGCCGTTCTAGGTTGGCTTTACGTTAGAATTAAAAAGCCAGTCTCGAAAACCAAGTGGACGGCGCAGCACCTTGAAAACTCGGCTTAGGGGGTTCCGACCAGAAAAGCTTGGCCGGGTAAAAAGTCGCGCGCAACAAGAACAAGAAGCTAGAGGCGGTCAACGTACCGTGGGACACACGGAATCGGGCTGCTTAAATGGGGCGAAAGTCTGTGGACTCT
>NZ_JASJFF010000637.1:0-3855 GCF_030065435.1 Microcystis sp. M53603_WE2 | reverse complement strand
TCATAATAAATTTGGCAGAGGATTAAAGATTAGTTATTGTGACTAACTCTTTTGGTTAGAACAAGATAAACTTGAGAATCTTCGGTCAAATTTATTGACTCAAAATCAGCTATACTTAATTTAAATGAAACAGCCCTACCCTTGCCCCCCCCCGACGTCGGGGGGGGCAAGGGGGACTATCGTAGGGCATACGAAAAGTAACGCGCAAGCGTGAGAACCACCTCTGGGTTGGATAACGCAAGGCATCTAATTTAAGTGGACTCGTTGAACTAAGAATCCCGAAGCGCTTAGTGCGACGGGATTGTCAAATAACTTCAAATTTTCGTGAGTGTTCACTTATCAGTAATCAGTTATCAGTTATCAGTTATCAGTGATCAGTTATCAGATTTAAGTTTACCGATCTCCCCACTTCCCCACTTCCCCAATTCATAATTCATAACTAACGAATGGGTTTAGCTAAATCACCGACTTTAAAACCATTACCGGTAATGATGCGACCGACGCTAGATTGACCATCAGCTTCGACAATTTCGAGAGTGCCAATCGGTTGAGTAATCTGACGGATAACCTTACCCGTTTGCGGATCCTTGACCGTTTGAGTCGTCCGTTCGATGGAAATGCGTAAACCGACACGATAACCTTCTCCCGTACCTTTATTGAGAATTACCTGATTTCCCGCCACGGCAGCCACTAAAGCGGTGACAGTCGGGAGCGAGCGAGGTGTAGCGGCGATTTGGTCGGCTTTATCATTGAGATTATCCACCACCCGCGCCACTGCCTTATCGGTGGCAATACTGAGTAATTTCCCTTCATTGGAAGTTTGGGAACCACCCCCAACGCCTAAAACCACGGTTGAACCATCGGATTGATTGGCAGTACCATCTCCCTGAGCGGTGGTAATAATTTCGGCCGTGGTGGTATTAATTGCCCGGACATTCAACTTGACAAAAGCATCGGTTTCTGTCTTGGCAGTGCTAAAAATAATAAACGAGCCACCGGATTGTTTTTTTTGTAAATCGAATTGGGTAATCGAACCGATAATCACCACATCTACCCCCAAAATTTGCCCGATTTGAGCAGCGGTAGCGGCATCTACCCGTCCCGAAGCCCCCAAATTCTGTTCTCTAAGGACGGCATCAATGCGACTGCGCTCAATGACTGTATAGCGACCACTTTCCACCAATTTATTGACGAGAATATCACTGACACCACTGGCTCCACCATTGAGAAATGTTAACCACTGGGGATTACTGAGACCGCTATAATCGAAGTCTAAAACCGCTACTCGCACCTTTTCGCTTTTTTGGGCTAAGAGTAATGGTAAATTGTTAGAGATAGCTTGGGAGAAAGCCGGTGCGTTAAAGCTAAAACCCAAACTAGAAGCGACTCCCACAAGGGTGATTAGGGCAGAAAAACCACGGATAGTATCTCGATCGAACATGATAATGAGTTCTCCAGTCAAATAGAATATAGCTCATAATACATCTGAAAATTGCTCTAACTATCGAGAGGGAGAATTTTGAATGGCAGTAATTAAACCTCTCACTTCCTCGGTTCCCTCGGAAGCTTCAAAGGAAGTGGGAAATTTACCCTTAGCAATCATCCGCAATCCCAAGGGGGCAATACTTAATAAACCCTGTAAATCGCGCCAATAATTGCCCAGCACATAGAGGCCGAATTTGCGTTCATCCACCCATCCCCCTGCTTTGACTAATTCCACTAAAACTTTCCGGTGACGAATGGGACGACTACTATCGGCCGACTTGCGAGCGAGTATTTCCTGTTTAATTTTACCGATCTGATCCATAGGAGCCACTTCCATAGGACAAACCGCATTACAGAAATAGCAACGGGTACAACCCCAAACCCCTGCGGTGCCTTGGTTATAAAGTTCTAGGCGACTTTCCTGATTACCATCGCGGGAATCTGCTAGGGTGCGCTGCGCTTTTGCTAAAGCGTGGGGACCGACAAAATCGGGATTGACTTGCTTGGCGTTACATTCCGAATAACAGGCCCCGCACATAATGCAGTTACCCATCTGATTGAGATTGGCTCTTTCTTCTGGAGTTTGCAGAAATTCTCGTTCGGGAATGCTACGTGCTTGACTACTAATATAAGGTTCAACTTTTTCTAAATCGTCCCAAAACGGTTGCATATTGACAATTAAATCCCGGATAATCGGTAAATTACCCAGAGGGGCGATCGTGATTTCGGGAATTTCTCCGGCATCTTTTTGGCTACAATGGTTTAATTCACTGGCGATATTTTGTTGACAAGCCAAGGCCGAACGACCGTTAATTTTCATCGCACAGCTGCCACAAATTGTATTGCGGCAATTTTTACGAAAGGCCAAAGTTCCATCAAGTTCCCATTTGATGCGATTAAGGCAGTCGAGAATTGTATTTCCCGCCTCCACCTCTAGGGTAAAATTTTCTAGGTAGGGGGTGTCGTTGGGTCGTTGACGCAGAATTTTAAAAGAAACTTCCATACTCGGCACGGGGATGAGGGACTCCTAATACTCAGGATAATCGATGTTAACGGGCCAAAGGGGAGCTAGTAATGGTAATTAATCCTTAAGATTTTCCCCGGTCGGTTGAGCCAAGGGGTGGGTATCTAGGCCTAATGATAGATGGGGAAGTCGCTCGAAAACAGTTTAATCACCCCGGATTTGCTGCTCTGGGTCATTAGTTTTTTGCCAACTCCAACCACAATTATAGTTGCTCAATTCCTTGCTAGGTATAGCTTTATCGGTTTTATGGCCTTACTTTCTCCCCCCTGTTTTCCTCCCACCCGACCAAAAATTGCCAGAGTCTTGACCAAAAATTTCCCCTCCCCCACAAGGTTTACACTTACTACCTAGTCCGGGGTCTTCTTACCACGATTGTCATCACCGAACCATCAGTTTTAAAAAATTTATTATTCCCCTCTAGACATTTTTGGCGAGATTTTTGGTATGATCAATTTGTCAGTGTAAACTTAATTGACAGTCAGTCAAAAATCAAGGAACATTAAAAAGTACCATGAGTGATGTCTCTCCTACTCCCCTAACCGGGAAAGCTCTACTTCAAAAAGTCAAAGAGTTATCCCACTTACCCCGTCGCGAAACGGCAAAACGTTGTGGTTACTACTCTCAAAGTAAAGATGGTCAGGTTCGGGTCAATTTAACCGACTTTTACGATGCTGTTTTGGGTGCAAAAGGGGTTCCTCTTGATCCCGAAGGCACTAAAGATGGCCGCGGCCGCGAACCCACTTTCCGGGTTAGTGTCCATAAAAATGGTCAAATCGTCATCGGTTCCACCTATACCGAACAAATGAACTTGCAGCCTGGCGATGAGTTTGAAATCAAACTTGGCTACAAGCACATCCACCTCAAACAAACGGAATCAGAAGAACCGGTAGAAGCTTAAATAGGTTACGGAGTAGGGATAAGGAAAAAAAAATCGGCAGTCAAAAGGGCTAATTTTGACAGGACCGACCAAAAAGACAATATAGATTCTTATCCCTAATTCTAACCCCTGACCGCCTCTTTCATCAACTCGAGGGGTTTTCCTTAAGCACTTTTTCTTCTTTTTCGCAACCCCCTAGGGATGGATTTTTGTTGGAGCTAGGCTTTATCAGGGCAAAGTTCCACAGTTATTCTGTCCCTGGAGGGTTTGTTGTTTTAGCCATCAGGAGACTCCGAGACAGGAGACTCCGAGACAGGAGACTCCGAGACAGGAGATTATTTCTATTTAGGGTTTGCTGAATAATGGTAAAACCCTTTTAAAATAAAGCTTTTGACCTGTTAAAGTCCGATGTTCATGCTGCGAAAATAGGATTGGGACGTTCAAAAACCTTGCATTATCCTTCTTGTAG
>NZ_JASJFF010000299.1:0-3552 GCF_030065435.1 Microcystis sp. M53603_WE2 | reverse complement strand
TTGTACTAGGCAACTCAGCAGCAAATTGACCTGACCTAACCATTGGATTCCTAGCCAAGTTAAGACCCCGGCCAAGATAATTAAACCTAGTCCCAGAATTATGCCCGCTAAACGTTGGCGAATTTTTTCCCGCGTCCAATTAAGGATAACTTTTGTGGCAACAGCAATAATCGCCCCCATCACCTGCACTGGATGAATCCATCCCCAAGGATCGCCCACCAGATAATCTAAAACCGCCCCTAATACTAAAATGATCGCCGTTGCCGTTTCCTTCACAATTACTCCCTTTTACCATCGATATCCCGAATTTTCTCAATATTGTCTTCCCAGTTAGCCCCATCAAAGAACTGGATCTGAAAATCGCCTAAGACATTGCCCTCCAAACAGCGCAGGTTTATATCTATAGCGTCAGGATGGGAGCGGGGACGATAGAAAGGATGAATACCACAAACACGACAAAAATAATGTTGGGCTGTGTGGGTATTAAATGTATAGGTACTTAAAAAATCTTCACCGCTTAGGAGGGTAAATTGTGCTGAAGGAACAATCAGATGCAGAAAGCCTTTTTTCTGACAAATCGAACAATTACAGTCTAGAGCTTGATCATGCTCGATCGCCACTTGAAAACGGATCGCTCCACAGTGACAACCCCCCCCATAAATCTTTGCTTGTGTTGTTGCTGTCATAACTTCTAAACTACTAAACAATAAAGCTGGTTTCCTCTCCCCTAGCGGCGATCCAGCTACGGGCATCGTAGTATAAATCGGCTAAGGTAATCTTCCCTAGGGCCTCTTTTAATTTCTCGTGGAGGTGTTTCCAGATAGTAAATGTCACCCAATCTTCTGCCTGTTCGTCCCTGGGATGATAGCCTGATAATGGCTCGATCGTCTCTCCCACTGCCTCCAAAATTTGCCCCAACGAGATCCGATTTGCCGGCCTAGCCAATTGATAACCCCCTTGCGATCCCCGAAAGGAACGAACTAACCCCGCTCGTCGCATTTCTATCAGCAATTTCTCTAGATAAGCAGCCGGGATATCTTGACGCAGGGCGATCGATTTTACCGATACGGGAGTTCCCCTCGGTTGTAAACTAAGATCCAGCAAGGCTTTAACACTATAGTGACCCCTAGTTGTTAGCTTCATTATCCCTCATTTTTACCTCTTGATCTCTATCCTACCCCGGCTCTCATTGATGAGAGAAAGGCTAACCTCCCTTACCCCGGCATCTCGATCAACATTGATAAATTCTCTTAAGATTTCGATCGAGAGATAGAGTCTAATCCATTACAATCAATTTCCCCAAGCAAGTGATAATTTTTAGTTTATACCGTGTAAGATAAGTGTAGAGATCAATCGTAACCCGATTGTTTCTGGTCAGGGGGAGCAATTCTCCTCGACTAGCCTTGATGACCCTAACCGTTACTTATCTACTGCGAACTTAAATGAACACAACTACCAATCCAGAACCCCTGACTGGCCTCGAACTAATTGAGAAAGTTAAACAGCTAGGCAACCTCAGCAAAGAGGAAAAAGCCCGGGAATGCGGCTACTATACCATGACAAAAAATGGTATTGAACGCGTTAATATGATGAAATTTCTCAATGCTCTAATCGATGCCGAGGGAATTGACTTAGATAGCAGTGCCAATGGTCACGGACGAGGTGGGCGCTCGGCCAGCTACCGGATCAGTGTCCAATCAAATAATAATCTTCTGATCGGTTCGGCCTACACCAAAAAAATGGGACTCAAACCGGGAGATGAATTTGAAATTACTTTGGGGAGAAAACATATTCATCTCAAGCAAGTTGGCGCCAGCGACGACGACGAATAGCCATAATTAAGGAGAGAGCCTTTTCACTCTCTCCTTGCTAAGTAGTCGTGCAAAATTAATTTCCTAGTCGAGACTCCGAGACAGGAGACTCCGAGACAGGAGACTCCGAGACGGGGGACTCCGAGACAGCTATCAGGGATCAGATTTGAATTTTTAGTTCACTGTTTACTGATCACAACAAAAAGCGTTTGGCTGACGGCTGACGGCTTGGATGTGTAATTAATTTTGCTTAGGTACTTATCAGATGAGATAAGCTCTTGTCTCTTGAAACTAGGTATTTTATCCTCAATCGGTCTTTAAGCATCTAGATAGGGTTGGCTGAATAAATCTAAAAACCTTGTTGGGTAAGACTTTTAGACTTTTTTGACATCCAAAAGTGCCGGGCATGGGAGTGAGCAGGGGGAAAATTCCTGGACTTTTTCCCTGAAAATTGGGTAATTGACCACCTGAAGATCGGTAAAACCCTACACCCTACACCCTACACCCCACACCTTGCCCCCAGGAAAAACTTTTTCAGCAGACCCTAACTAGGAATTCTCCGCTTCTTTGGAGACAATCCAGAAAGCGTGGATAATGCCGGGGACATAACCAATTAAAGGTAAGATGATGTTGATAACAAAGGCTAAACTCAGTCCCGTGGTCAAAAATACGGCTAAGGGCGGCAAAAAAAACGCACAAACTAGGCGAAGAAACATTGTCAGTACCTCAAAAAGACTTTAGTGAATCTTAATTCTATATTAAGCTTGCTCTCCTTAAATTTGCCATAAAATGGCAGTGATCCCAGAAAAATTAAGGAGAAATTCATGATCGGCATTCTTTTAAATATTCTTGCCACTGCCCTGAGTTTATTTGCCAAGAACTCTATCAACAAGGAGAAAAAAAGCCAAAATATACCGAGTTTTCCAAAAGACTAACTCAGACTAAAAAAACAGAATAAAGAAAGTGGTTAACTGAGGTTTCTTCTATTCCTTTACAACAGTCTTTGAGAGATTTAGAGACAGCCTATTCTAACTTTTTTGCATTTTGTCAGGCAGAAAGGAAGGGAAAAAAAGTAAAACCTCCCAAGTTTAAAAAACGTAAATCTCAACAATCGGCAAGATTTACTGACAATGGTTTTACCGTTAATCAACACCACGTTACTTTGGCAAAAATCGGTGATTTAAAAGTCGTTTGGAGCCGTCCATTACCCTCTAAACCTTCTAGCGTCACCGTGATTAAAGACGCAGCGGATCGATACTTTCTCAGTTTCGTTGTCGAGATTCGTCCTGAAACTTTGCCAGATAACAAGCAAACCGTAGGGATCGATCTAGGGATTGCTACCTTTGCGACTCTTTCAACAGGGGAAAAGTTCAACGCACCAAAACCGTTAAAGAAACGACTAAAACGGCTTAAAAAGGCACAACGAAACCTTTCTAGAAAACAGAAAGGAAGTAACCGACGGGAAAAAGCCAGAAAACAAGTGGCTAAAATCCACGCAAAGATTAAAGACACTCGCACTGATTTCTTACATAGGGTCTGCTGAAAAAGTTTTTCCTGGGGGTAGGAGTCAGTAGCCGGTCGTCAGGAGCCGGTCGTTTCGGGCTTTGTTGCCATTGTTTTTTGTACCAAGCTATGTACTACAAGAAGGATAATGCAAGGTTTTTGAACGTCCCAATCCTATTTTCGCAGCATGAACATCGGACTTTAACAGGTCAAAAGCTTTATTTTAAAAGGGTTTTAC
>NZ_JASJFF010001221.1:0-1180 GCF_030065435.1 Microcystis sp. M53603_WE2 | reverse complement strand
TCAATTAAGTCTCTTGCCAGATAAGGATTTAGTCGATTTATGCCCCCCTATCGAACCATAACAAGTAACGAAGAGCCGTGGCTTGTTAACAAGTTTTATCAATCTATTCATAATAAATATTGGCAGAGGATTAAAGATTAGTTATTGTGACTAACTCTTTTGATTAGAAAAAGATAAACTTGATAATCTTCAGTCAAATTTATTGACTCAAAATCAGCTGTACTTAATAATTTAAATGAATCAACCCTACCTACAACCCACACCCAGCCTAGACTTTAATCTCGTTGTCACCCCTGTAGAGAGGAGTCACAATAGACCAAAAGTGCTAGCATGGAGATTAAGCAAATATTTTGTTAAGGAGAGGGCTATGCCTCAATATCTTTCTCCTGGCGTTTATGTTGAAGAAGTACCTTCAGCAGTCAAAGCGATCGCCAGAGTCAGCACCAGCATCCCCGGATTTATTGGCATCGTGCCAGATGAAGTCAATTCGCCATTTGTTGATGTAGTCATCGATGAACCAGTTGGTAAGGGGGATGGAACCAAGAAAGTCTTCAATCTGAGCCGGTATCCAGTCGTGACCGATGCAGGCACCTTTAAAATTAAGGTTAAGGGCAACCCGACCGAGGCAACGCTGTCCAATGACGAGACGAACAAAGTCTCTCAAGTGACCTTTACTAATTCACCAGGCAACGAGGATGCTATCACTGCCGAGGTGGTGATTCGGTAGTAGTGATGGCGGCTTAATCCTTTGCTTTGCTGTGCATTGTAGTCATGGATAAAATACCAAAGGGCTCCCCAACGTGATTCTCCATTTTTTTAGAGAAAGATAGACTCTCTCTCACCAGCCGAGAAATCCTTTGTCGAAAGGTATTATTTAATCTTTCAATAGGATTAGTTTGACCAGTTTCTTGACCGACTGGTCGATGACGTTTACTGGGAATTACTGTCTTATAGTACTCCCAAAAGTCTGTGTAAGCAACTGCACATTGTCGGTCAACGCCTGGTAAACTGACCCCAAAGTTTTTTGGCTGATTGACGACTCCTATCTCCGCGCATAGCAACCAATAATTTCCCTTGTCTTTCTATCAATTAACCGCCAAATATAGACCTTTATCGTCTTAGAAAAAACCAAAGACCACATTTCATCACATTCTCTAACCAATTTACCTTTTGGTTTGTC
>NZ_JASJFF010000667.1:0-3320 GCF_030065435.1 Microcystis sp. M53603_WE2 | reverse complement strand
CAATAACCACTACAGCGTGGGAGTTCTGATGACTTTTAATCCTGATTTTTTTCCCTGGGAAACCGAAGAACAAAACGATAACTGTCTGATGCAGTATCTCCAGCAGCAGCATCCTGAAACCCTTGAGAGAATAGCCCAATCCGTCAGTAGCGAAATTAAAGATATTATCTCGCAAAACGTCAGGGGATTGGTGGGAATGCTGCCCTCAGAGGATTTCGCGGTACAAATTACCACCGACCGCGAGAATTTGGCTAATCTTCTCGCTTCAGCGATGATGACCGGTTATTTCCTCGGTCAAGTGGAGAAGCGCCATCATTTAGAATCAATTTTGTTAGCTACAGAATCAATTAAATTAGGCAAAAAACCAAAAATAGATTAATCTTCACCCCAAAAAGATAGAGACACTTTCATCGGTGTCTCTATCGGTTTTTAGCCCCCTTTGGCAAAACTCACCATCACTAAAATCGAGAGCAGGATACCGGGGACAAGTAAACCCGCTAATAATCCAAATTCAGTCAGCGTCATAGGAAAATATGCCCAAAATTCCATCACTTCCCACTCTAACCCCCTCTTCCGGCCACCTCAACAAAGCTTAAGGAAAATTTAAAGCCTTTTACCAGTTTTTCTCCTATCAGTTGTCCGACTAGACAAACCAAAAAGAGTCTTTTTGATGTTGCCAAGCGGTTTATAAGTAGCTGGTTATAATTAAATTAAAAATGGATTTTAGGTTCGATCCCCCCTGCCCCCCCTTGATAAGGTAGGGTTGATTCATGAATCAACCCTACGCTTGATAAGGGGGGTGTCTGATAATTTTTAACGCCTACCTACTTAATTCTTTTTTCAGCGCTTCGTATAAAGCTGAATAATCTTGTTCTGCTAATCCCATTTCTAAAGCTTTTTCCAGAAGGCTCTGTACTCCTGTTAGGGGAAAAGTGGTTAAATCTAACTTCTCTGATTCCTCTAAAAAGAGATTGACATCTTTGAGTAAATGTTTAGTGGGAAAATTAGGGTTAGCATAATTTTCTTCTAACATTCTGGTTAATTTTTTGTCAAAAGTAGGCGCATATAAGGCACTTTGACGCAGGATAGTCATGAACTTTTCTAGATCTACTCCTTGCTGGGATAAAAAAGCTAAACTCAAAGCAAAAGCACTGGTTAGAGAGGCAATTAATTGATTTAAAGCTAATTTTAACGCCGCGGCGGTTCCCACTGCCCCGATTAACATCGGTTTTTGACCAAAATTTGCTAATAAATTTGACCATTGATGGAACTGTTTCTCCGTTGCTCCCACCATAACTAAGAGAGTGCCATTTTTAGCTTCGGGAATACTTCCTAACACGGGTGCTTCTAGATATTCTCCCCCTTTAGCAACAATTTTATCTCGCAGTTGTTTACTTTCAGAAGGAGCAATAGTTCCCATCTGGATAATAGTCCGATTATTGAAGTTAGATTGCTCGGAATTTAATCCTAAAACCTCTTGGATAACGGCGGCATTAGTTAACATTAAAATTAGACAATCTGCCTCTTGAATAACTTGATCGGGACAGCTAACTGTTTTGGCTCCCAACTGCTGTAAAGGTGCTAATTTTTCTAAGGTGCGATTATAGGCAATAACAGAAATTTTCTGATTTAATAATCTTTCTACCATTGGCGTTCCCATTAATCCTGTTCCCAAAAATCCAACTTTCATAACTCAACTTTTCCTGATTTAGTGATTAGTTTTTACTTGTTTTTATGGCTGTCCAATGACGTTCGGAAGACTGATAAATTTTAACATTTTTTAATCCCGATTGCTGGATTAAATCTTCGATTTCTGCTAGGGTAAAAGCGGCCTGGAGAGAATCCTTAAATAGTTGCGCTTGTCGGGGAGAAAAATTAGGATCGATTTCCCTCACCATCCCCTGGATTATTTCCTCGGAATCGGGACGGAATAAATCTCTTAAAAAAATGCCACCATTGGGTTTTAAAACTCGCTTAATTTCCCTTAAAAAAGGCAGAGGATTTTCGAGATGGTGGATTAAACTATTAGAAATAACTAAATCAAATTGCTCGGATTGGTAGGGAAGATTTTTTCCATCAACTTTTTCTAATTTGATCTGTTCTTGACAGTTAGCACTCAGGATATTTTTTTGACCAATTTCTAACATAGAATCGGCCAGATCAATAGCGATAATTTGCCATTGGGGACGCAGTTGACAGAGCATAATCGGAATGCGTGCAGTACCGGTTCCCACATCTAATACCCTAGCATTAATACCGGCCAATTGTACGGCTTCTTTAGCAAAATTAGTATTAACTTCGGTGAAGTCCATGGCATCATATTCGATCGCTTCTTCCCGATCATCCATTACTTCCGGTTCTAAAATTCTTTCCATAGAAAAGCTATCCTTAAGGATTACAATATTCACAATACATCGGATCGGCAGTTTTTTGACCGTTGGGAAAGAGTTTTTCCTCTCGATAATCACACCTTTGACAACCGTATAGTTCCAGTTTAATTAAAGAGGTGGGAAAGTGACATAAACCACAGGGTAAACCCGATGTTCTTTCGATAATATCAAACCCCGGACAACCACAATTAGGACATAATTGATTAAGTTTCTGCACCAGATTTGCTGTCGCAGCTGCAATTGCTTTCATCCGCGTGGGATTGTGCATAGCACGCATATCGGTTTCTAGGTGTACCTTGCCGTTTTTGTCAAGAATATCTTCAACAATTTTAACGAAATTTTTCTCGTCAGTAATTCCCTTAAAAATCTGCTCGGAGTCGAGAGAATTTTTATCAAACATCACCACTAAACCATGACTAGGAAACCCGATTTTTTCGGCAAATTCTAAAGCAGCTGCTAGATTAGTTACAGTTTGGTGAGCGTGATTAGTTTCCGTGACTATTGCTTGACCAATTATTTCTAGATTATGGACTCGATCGAGCAATAAAATCAATTCACGATTACAGGAAATCAACGGCAAGTGGGGATAGGGATAAAAACTACCCTCACTAGCAATTCCGATATCGTATCCCGAAAGCTCGATCGCTTGTTGTGCCTTCCTGCGAGCGGTTTCAATTTGTGTCCCGATGCGCTTAATATCCCGGGTAAAAGTGCCAAAGCGATCGGTATTAAAATTATCGGGTACAATCACCTTAAGGCCTATTTCTTGCGCTAAAATCGGTGCAATCACCCGCTCTTTTCCGTGCATAGTCCCTAAAATTGCTATCCGATCTTGAAACATCTTTGTCAAGTAAAAAGGAGACAGGAGACAAATTCACCTGATAACTGATGGTGGGTTACGGCGAATACTAAATAGGTGGTAAAATATCT
>NZ_JASJFF010000174.1:0-1533 GCF_030065435.1 Microcystis sp. M53603_WE2 | reverse complement strand
TCATCTGGTCAATTACCTAATTTTCAGGGAAAAAGTACCTGAATTTTCCCCCCGCTCACTCCCAGGTCCGGTACTTTTGGATTGACAAAAAGTCTAAAAGTCTTATCCAGCAAGGTTTTTAGATTTATTCAGCAAGCCCTACCTATCCAGTGATCGGTTGGGTGTTGGGGAGCGGGGAGATAGTGAACAGTCGCTAGTGCAAGGCTCAGATCTGATCACCGATCACTGATTCAAGGCTGACAGCTAGAATAAGGTCATTAAACCTAAATAAAGCTTTAGGGAATAGAGGGGTGACAACATATACAATGATTGGGGTTTATCCTCAAGCAAACCTAAGCCTATGCCACGCCGTGATGACTTACAGAAAATCCTAATCTTGGGCGCTGGCCCAATTGTCATCGGACAAGCCTGTGAATTCGACTATTCGGGAACTCAAGCCTGTAAAGCCCTGCGAGAAGAAGGTTATGAGGTAATTTTAGTCAATTCTAACCCCGCCTCGATCATGACCGATCCAGAAATGGCCGATCGCACCTACATTGAACCAATTCTGCCGGAAATTGTCGAGAAAATTATCGCCAAAGAACGTCCTGATGCGATTCTACCGACTATGGGCGGTCAAACTGCCCTCAATACTGCCGTAGCTTTGGCCAAAAGCGGCGTTTTAGAAAAATATAACGTGGAACTGATCGGGGCAAAACTTCCCGCTATTGAAAAAGCCGAAGATAGGGAACTATTCAAAAAAGCAATGGAGAAAATCGGTGTTCCCGTCTGTCCTTCGGGGATTGCCAACAATTTAGAAGAAGCAAAAGCGATCGCCCATCAGATCGGTTCCTATCCTCTCATTATCCGGCCGGCCTTCACTTTAGGAGGAACGGGGGGCGGTATTGCCTATAACCAAGAAGAATTTGAACCGATGGCCCAGTATGGTCTAGATTGTTCGCCTACATCGCAAATTCTCGTCGAAAAATCCCTAATTGGCTGGAAAGAATACGAATTAGAGGTCATGCGCGATCTAGCCGATAACGTGGTGATCATCTGTTCGATCGAAAACTTTGACGCTATGGGGGTCCATACCGGCGACTCGATTACGGTTGCGCCCGCCCAAACCCTAACCGATAAAGAATACCAACGCCTCCGGGACTATTCTAAGGCAATTATTCGGGAAATTGGCGTAGAAACTGGCGGATCGAACATCCAATTCTCCGTTAATCCCACTAACGGCGACGTAATCGTGATCGAGATGAATCCCCGGGTATCCCGTTCTTCGGCCCTAGCATCGAAAGCCACGGGATTCCCGATCGCTAAATTTGCCGCTAAACTAGCAGTAGGCTACACTTTAGACGAAATTCCCAACGATATCACCAAAAAAACCCCGGCTTCCTTTGAACCGACTATCGATTACGTCGTCACCAAAATTCCTCGCTTTGCCTTCGAGAAATTCCCCGGCTCCCAACCGATTCTAACCACCCAGATGAAATCCGTCGGGGAAGCCATGGCTATCGGTCGAACTTTCCAAGAATCCTTTCAAAAAGC
>NZ_JASJFF010000325.1:0-7154 GCF_030065435.1 Microcystis sp. M53603_WE2 | reverse complement strand
CCAACAATTCCTATTTTTTCATAATTAGGGGTCTCAAGACCCCCCTAGCGGCCACCGAGAAGACCTTCACCAGCTAGGTATTTTTACTCAAGTCTCTGGAGGGGGACAGCTTATGTGACAGTTGAGGGTGCGGAATGTGGGATGGAATAAAACTACTACAGAAATTCGCTTCTTCATCAGTAGTTTAGCAGCGGATGCCCAAAAACACGCCGAGGTGATTCGCGGACATTGGAGTATTGAAAATAGTCTCCATTGGGTACTCGATGTTACCTTTAATGAAGATGCCAGTCGGGTTCGTCTGGGGCATGGAGCGGAAAACCTAGGTCTGTTGCGCCGTTTAAGTGTGAATTTGTTGAAGCGGGAGCCCTCGAAAATGAGTCTGAAAATGAAACGTTATAGGGCGAGCATGGATGATAATTTCATGGTAAAAATCTTGGAGGCCAGTGCGGTTGACTGAAAAAGGAGGTGTCAATTAGACTTGTGAGCGTTCTCGCGCAGCGAGCGCGTTGCGACCAATCCAGTCTGGAATGAAAGAACCCAGTAGATAAAGTTCCTTCTGAGTTCATCGGTTTTCGAGGATTAGAAACCCCCTAAATTTCGGAAAATTACTCGGATAGAATCGGAACAAACGCCAAAATTTAGACTAACTTCTCGGAATTCAAGGGCTCGGTCAACGCGCGATTACCCTGTAGTTTGTAGTTAACTAAGATGGTTAGCTAAAAACTGTCTTTGATTCTTTAACTTGTCCTTGTTATACTCGAAAAAGCTCGGAAGTATAAGAGTTTGTGCTGCCTATTTTTTCGGGAAAATAGGTTGTAATGGGAGACTCTTTGTTTTCCTAGACAAAAATAATTACTTTTTCAAAAAAACACTTTTCTATTTTTTTGTTGGGTATTTTATTCTCTGGAAGTCCCTAGTAACAACCGTATTGCCAAATTATGTTTTGTTTCCGCCGATCTGGTCAATCGTTTGCGTCTCTCACTTAACGAATCGTTAAGTGAGAGACAAAGAATTTATCAGACTAAACACGGAACCGTCTCGACCATGGACACCACTAACATCGGTCGGCATCGAAAATCGTTAAGTGAAAAAGAAGACGGGACGTTAACGGAAATTTCGTTAAGTGAGGATCAAACCCTAACGGAAAATTCGTTAAGTGAAGATGGGTCAGTTAAATCTACTCGGTTGACCGTGGGAAATTCTGTCACCGTTACTGGTGAGCATCCCAGAAAAGGACAGACGGGGGAGATAACCGCGTTGCCCAATCCCTACGCGGCCATCATCCTTTTCGACGATGGCAACAGAGAAATGTTAGGTTCGGACTTCCTTTCCTCAAAAACCATCGATGTAACCGCTAAATTTCAAGTCAAAGAAGGGCTGAATTACAGGACGGGTAACGGCTGTGAGTGGTATGTCAGGGTAGAACAGGCTACTTGGGAGCGGCTGCTAGGATACCGAAATCGCGTCGGTACGGCAACCATCGATGGGGCTATCAAACGAATGTTAGAAAGTATCGAGAACAGCCCACCCTAACGGAACCTTAACCCAGTTTGAGCTGCTCACTTAACGATTCGTTAAGTGAGGGGAGAATTGAAACCGACTATGGACATAACCCGATCCTTAGAGAGCGATCGATGACGCAGTGATCATCTTTCTGGGGGAGCAAATGATTTATCGAGTATTAACACGGAACAATTACAGATTAGAGAAACCAATTTTCAATCACTAAACCTTCTAAATCTTGAAAATCATCAACATTATTGGTAACTAAAGTCAAATTGTTGGTAAAAGCAATAGACGCTATTTGACCATCGACAAAAGCAGGACTCTTACCGAATTTAGACAATCTTGACCTTTCCCGTGCGTGATATTGGGCTGATTTTAAGTCATAATCGAATAAAGGTAGATTGGCTAAAATAACGTTATTTACATAATCCTCTAAGTCTTGGCGTTTTTTAGACAGAGGAAGTCGAAAACAACCAAATAATAGCTCATGGATTACCAGAGTAGCTGTGGCTATTTCCCGTTTAGATAATCTTAGCTTCGTCATGACCTTCTGATTCGGCTGAGGTCGTTTAGCCTCTGACAAAATATTAGTGTCTAGCAAATATTTGAGAGTCATAAACGAACATCTCTCCCCGTTGACTTGTCGCGTAAATTATCAAAACTATCATCATCAATACTTGCCAAATCTACTCTTTGTATAAAATCTTGCAAGGCTGACCCAAAATCCTTAACCTCTCTAATTTCCACTAATAACTCTTCATTATCAGGAAAATCAACTTCCTCTAATAACTCAATAGTTTTGCCTTTTTTAATTCCTTTAACTAACATAATATCAACTCCTTCTAAGCTTAACTAGCTACCAGCAAAAATTGTTTCATCAATAGAATTATAGCACTTAATAGAATAATTGAAGATTTCGGGAGTCACAGCGCTCCGAATTGTCAGAAAGATTGAGGAAAAATTAAAATTTTATTCCGTTCAAACCATGTAATTATCCCTACCTAAAGGTAAGCGCACCTAAAACGCTATTGACAATTAGCCAATTTTGTGAGCAGCATGGGCATTTCAAGTGACGAAGGTTTTTGTTGATACGGCAGCTTGGTTCGTTAAGTGAGGGGAGAATCACTCGGACAGTGGACAAGACCTTATCGTTAGGCAGCGATCGATGACGAAAGATTAACGGAAACGTAAGAAAGTATCGAGAACGGCCAACTTTAATCAAGGTCAATATTCTGTTTAGATGTTAGTCACGACGATTGAAAATTGGTATATAATTCAACTAATTACAAATCGTTATTTTGAGGGGCTTTGCCATCGGGAGTGCAGATGACTTACCTATCCCAAAAACCTCTGTGCCTCGTTGATTTGACACTCCCGTTGCACGACATAAATTTTCCATCCTTTCACCGAAATTCCTCCTTACAATGATAGTTAGAAATTAGGAGATTTATCCTTATCATCGAGAAGTCAGTTAATTTTTATTTATGATTTAATCGAAGAATGGAAATTTGAGATGGTCTGGGAAAATGTAGCCCCTCTAAATGAAGAAAATCAAGAGCTTATCCTACTGAATTAGTAGGGCAACCTCCTGAACAGTATGGAGATAAAAATTATTAAATTTTATTCTATTTTGATGTCAACTCTTATCAGGGAATTTCTCTGTGAGAGTTTTGCCAAAATAATATTGACACCAAAACTCAGCAATTTCTGCGACTAAAGGAGCGGATTCAGAAGTTAGTCCACTGCCACAGCTTGAGTTATAGCGTTCAGCATAATCTCTCGCCATTTGGTAACTCCAATAAGGATAATCTGAACTTGTCATACAGCGCAGGGCATCTTCAATTATTAAGGCATATTTGTTATTGATGACACGAATTTGTGTTCCAAATCTTATGTGTTTTTCCCAACCTTGAATTTGTTCTAGTTGGGTTAACAATTTATGCAAATCCTGCCGTTTATCTGGAGTTGGATATTCTAGGTAATCTTCCATTTTTTCAACAGTATGGTTAATTAGTTGGCAGTGTTCTGTCCAGGCTTCTTCTCCAAGAAAAGACCTGGTAGTTTGATTAGATTCCATCTGTTTGACTACCAATTTAGCTAGGTACAGCGCAAAATTAGCGGCGGCTTCCTTTTCTTGGCAAAGACTTTTGAGACTGGTGAGCCTTGTGACATTGAGGGCATATTTGGTTTGGTATAGTTCCCTCGCTGTCTCAACCAATTTGCGAATTTTAGGAGCAATATTCTTATTAGTTTTAGTATCCATTATTCGTTTCTCATTATTTTTATTATGCCTTCTTAACGGTTCTTAGTTACTTGGTATGATTCGATCAGGGGGCAGAAATCGGCTAAATCCTTATCTGGCAAAAGATTTAATTGATTAGTTCGCTCTAGACAAAAATACTTGATAAAAATCGCCAAACGTCTTTCTCTATAAGGGTTTCATCTCTTATAACCCCAGTCCATTGTACAACACAAACCGAAGAACCTGTTACATTTGATAAATTGAGGAGTTGATTAAAATTTATCCATATAACCGACCTACTGTTCTGTATTATCATTATACCATTTTCACACAGAACCTAGAAGATACTCCAATTTCTCAAGTCCTTACCTAGCTTACTCTTGAGTGGCTTTATTCTAAACTCCAGTCTCTATCCGAATAAGGAAGGGGTTGATTAGGGAAAGAGGTCATTCCGAGAGATTTATAGAATCATCTTGATTCTATTTTTCTTGGGATTTGCCTGATGATAACCATCGTTAACGACTTTCTCAATTTGTCTAACTTCCAACAAGCTTGGTTGAAAGTCAAAGAAAATAACGGTTGTGCGGGAGTTGACGCTGAAACCATTGATGATTTTGCTCAAAATCAAGATTTTAATCTTGTTCAATTAAGAGAAGCAGTCGCTAATAGCACTTATTGCCCTCACCCTTACAAACAAGTCAAAATTCCTAAAGAAGGAGGTAAATGGCGAGAATTAAGAATTCCAACCGTTAGAGAACGAATTGTTCAACAAGCTCTTTTAAATGTGCTTGCTCCTCTGGTTGAACCTCATTTTTCTCCTTGTAGTTTTGCTTATCGTCCTAATCTATCTTATATTCAGGCGGTAGAAAAAGTCGCTGATTGGCGTGATCTCGGATATCGATGGGTGTTAGATGCAGATATCGTTCAGTATTTCGATAATATCGATCATCAGATATTGCTTGTCCAATTACGTCAATATATCGATCACCCTGGTATTTTATGTCTGATCAAAGCTTGGATTTCTTCAGGCATATTAAGCGAGCAAGGATTGAAATTACCAAAGAAAGGAATACCTCAAGGCTCGGTTATTTCTCCTTTGCTTGCTAATATCTATTTAGATAAATTTGATCACACTATTGCTAATTCGGATATTAAATTAGTACGCTATGCAGATGATTTTTTAATTTTAGCTCGTACTCAAGAAAGAATTAGACAAGCTTACTCGGAAGTTGTTGATCTACTTGATTCTCTTAAGCTCAATATTAATCGTGATAAAACCCAAATTACTGACTTTGAACACGGGTTTTGTTTTTTAGGTCATGGCTTTTTAGAAAATGCTATCTTTCCTGTAGATAAACCCAAGAAAAAACAAGGAGATCGGAAAACACAGAGAGTCGGCGAATATTTATCAACTGGAAAAAAAAAAGTTCAGACGCAGAAGAGTTACAACCAGAAAAAGAAGAAATATCTCAGCAATTAATCATGTCTTCTGTAGAAATTAAAACCCTCACTAATACTTCCAATCCAAAGCAACAACAAATACAAGTTGCGCCACGTCCTCAAAAAAATGTTTGGAATCAGACAATGGCTACATTATATTTACTAGAACAGGGAACAATCTTGTTGAAAGAACAGTTTCGGTTTCTTATTCATGTACCAGACAAGGATAAAATAGAAGTCCCCATTCGAGATGTGGAAAGAATTCTTCTGTTTGGCAATATTAATTTATCTACTCCAGCGATCGCTACCTGTTTAGAATCACGAATTACTGTCTTGTTCCTCAGTCTTTCTGGGCGATATAAAGGACACCTTTGGAGTAAAGAAGCATCTAATTTGAATGTGGAATTACTACAGTTTCAACACAGAATGATCACCAATTTCAATTGAATACATCCAAAGCTATTGTTCGAGGCAAGTTAATCAATTCTAAACAATTATTACTAAGATTAAATCGTCAGCGCAATATTTTAGATATTGAACAGGCAATTTCAGGGATTAATACCGATCTTGAAGCTTTAAAGTTGGTAGATAATATTGACAGTTTACGAGGTTACGAAGGGATTAGTGCTGCTCGCTATTTTTCCGCTTTGGGACAATTAATAATCAACCCAGACTTTAATTTTTCTCAACGTCATCGTCAACCTCCCACCGATCCAGTCAATGCTCTTTTAAGCTTTGGCTACACTCTTTTATTTAACAATGTTCTCAGTTTAATTATTGCTGAAGGTCTTTCTCCTTATTTGGTTAACTTTCATTATGGTGAAAAGAAAAAACCTTATTTAGCTTTCGATTTAATGGAAGAATTTCGGTCGCCCATTGTTGATAGTTTAATGTTAACTTTATTTAACCAATCTATCCTAAAATCTAAAGATTTTGAATCTCTAACTGAAAACCCAGGAATCTATTTAACTGAACAGGGGAGACGACTATTCCTGAATCAATTTGAGAAGCGAATGACTGAAAAAGTTACCCACTCTCAAATTTCATCTCAGATTTCTTACCGAGAAGCCATTCAATTACAAATTCGGCTGTATAAACGTAGCTTGCTGTCATCTATAGCCTATGAACCTTTCTTTCGAGCCTCCTAATGTTAGTATTAATTGTTTACGATATTCCTGACAATAAAAGACGCACTAAATTATCTAACTTTCTGGAAGGATACGGCAAAAGAGTACAGTTTTCTGTGTTTGAGTGCTTTTTATCTTTAGCGGAAATGCGAGAACTTTATGAAAAAGTCAAAAAAAAAGTTAAACCAGAAGAAGATAATGTTAGATTTTATTGGCTCTCAAAAGATGCTACCTCAAAAACTTTAACTATCGGTAGCAAACACCCTGAACCCCCTCCACAATATTATGTAATCTAGAAAAAACAAAATCTTATCTCTCACCTTTATTAGTAAAAAAATCTCCTTAGAAAATTAAAGTAGGAGATTTTTTATTCACTAATCGTTAGCTTCACATTAATTAAAATTGCTAAGAAGTTAAAAGCTTTGAGTCTGGCTGTTGGTTCTATTTAGCGTCAATATTGGGTTTCCATTAATTAAACTTGCTAAGAAGTTAAAAGAGAACTGGAGGACAACGATGAACGATCGTCGCGTAACAAACAGTTTCCATTAATTAAACTTGCTAAGAAGTTAAAAGTGACTGATAAGCGCAGTCATTTAACCGAATTCATCGTTTCCATTAATTAAACTTGCTAAGAAGTTAAAAGGTATCTTCGTAGCAGTATGGAACCTTTTGGAGCTAGAAAAGTTTCCATTAATTAAACTTGCTAAGAAGTTAAAAGACCTCGCCCTCAAGGACGAGCTCAGCCACCAACGTTTCCATTAATTAAACTTGCTAAGAAGTTAAAAGATGACACCCATGTAGAGGTGCTACTCAACTACTTGTTTCCATTAATTAAACTT
>NZ_JASJFF010001147.1:0-1569 GCF_030065435.1 Microcystis sp. M53603_WE2 | reverse complement strand
CAATTGTCTATCTTTTGGTATTAACCTATTTGTGCCTTAAGTCCTTTCCTGTATGAATTTCAGCTACTTTTGAGCGTAGTTGCTCTCATCGAATTTTATTTTAAGTTAATTATTTGCATAACAATTCCCGAAGAGCCAATGTTTCTTACCTTGTTAATAGTACATCAAAAAAATACGAATTAGATGAACTTAAAAAACTTGTCACCATGTTTCCTCAGTTTAAAAAACTAGCTGAACAGCGTATAGAAGCCATCCGAGAAAGAAAAGAACGAGAAGAAAGATACATAGAAGAAAGAGAAAGAGAAGAACGAGAAGAACGAGAAGAAAGAGACAGAAATAGAATGGTGGTCAAACCAAGGAACAATGTATTATTGATGAAATTCTTCCATCAGTTCTTGTAAACGTTCTTGTTGCTGTTTGCTGAATAAATTATCAGGACGGAAACGCTGTAAAATCACTAATGTCTCACCCATATTTTCACCTTCAGCAGTTAAACTTGTTTCCATAAGATCCAGTGCTTGACCTGGAGTCAAACCACTTGTTTCTTGGTTGCCACAAATTGCTTTATATGTCAAGGTTTTTCCTGCAAATTCTGGAACAATTGTGATAGTAGTCATGGTTTAAACAGTAAAGCGAATTTTGCAAGCTCATCCAAAATAATTTGGCTTTTCCATACTTGTTATGCACTTTAACATACTAACCGTAGGTTGACTTGAGCAATAATAACTTTTGTCTGTCAAATATTAGCGACGCTTGAGGGAAACCCAACCACACCAATGTCGTCAAGAATGTTGGGTTTCGCTCAAACCATTGAATCGAGAAGGTTTCCCCTAAGTATTAAAGCGCTCAACCCAACCTACAAGCTGTCAAATTTCTCCTAAGTATTAAATCGCTCAACCAAACCTACAAGCTTCTATCTGATAACTGATAACTGATTAAGATTTCACTCCCAAGTTAAAGAAAATCGTTCCCCGACGCACAGAATTTTCGCTACCTTGGCTGCTAATAGTAAGAGAACGCAGATTATTAAATAAAGGCTTAATCGACAATTCTAACACCCGCACGATCGGGAATTTCGACTCAATAACTGGTTGCAATTGTCGCCAATCGACGTAAAAATAACCATCATTTTCTGCGGGTAAAGCAGTAATTGCCTGTCGAAACTTACCACTACTTAAGATGGGGTTTTTCTGTGCAGATAAAGCTAAACCCATCGCTTCCACAGAACTAGCGATAATTTCATAATTATCGACCCTAGTATGCACTCCCGTCACGAGCGTCTCTAGTTGCGCTTTTCCTCCCGGGACCGCCGTGGTTAACTTTGTCCAAGCTGTCACCGATCGATCGAGTAAAGGCAGATTAATCACATTATAGCCGCGACTGCGGGCCAACTCATCCAAATGAGAGATCGCACTGTCCACCTCTACCCCCATCACCCGTTCCCCTACAAAAACACTATCGGGTTCCATCCCCTTTGAACTAGGCACGAGAGCGAGGCTATATTCGCCTCTAACCCAGCTAAAAACGTCTTCAGGCAAATTTAAACCTAAAGGCGACTGGAAGCGGTTT
>NZ_JASJFF010000703.1:0-4854 GCF_030065435.1 Microcystis sp. M53603_WE2 | reverse complement strand
TATCAAGGGGGGATTAAGGGGGGATCGGCACCCCCCTTATCAAGGGGGGCAGGGGGGATCAGAGGCAAAATCTATCTTCAATTTAATTATAACTACTTACTTAACTGTTCACTGATAACTGAAAAAAATGACAAACTATCGCAATCCTGCCCCCACTGTTGATATTATCATCGAACTGATCGACTCGCCCCACCGTCCGATCGTACTAATTGAGAGAAAAAATCCGCCCTTTGGCTGGGCAATTCCGGGGGGATTCGTGGACTACGGCGAATCGGTGGAAACGGCGGCCATTCGGGAAGCTTACGAGGAAATCAGTTTGCAGGTGCAGTTAATCGAGCAATTTCACGTCTATTCCGATCCTAACCGCGATCCGCGTCAACACACCATTAGTATCGTTTTTATCGCCACGGCAAAAGGCCAACCGATCGCTGCCGATGATGCCAAAAAAGTCGGGATTTTTCATCTCTGGGAATTCCCCCAACCTTTATGCTTTGATCATGATCGCATTCTCAATGATTATCGTCGTTATCGGGATTATAAAATTCGTCCCACACATTAGACCCCAAACTAGCCATAAAAGCAATCCTTGCCAAAAACGTCCCCGAAAAACCTTAAAAAATTAGACACTTCTGAGGGCGACAATCGGCTCCAATTTAGAGGCACGATAGGCGGGAAAAACGCCGAAAAAGAGACCAATACCCGTGGAAACACTCAAAGAAAGGGCGACGGCGGTGGCGGAAACAGTGGCGGCCAGGGGAGAGAAACTGGAGACGAGAACGATCGCTCCTGCACCGACGAGAATACCAAGCGCACCGCCGGCGATGGAAACGAGAGTTGATTCAATCAGAAATTGTAAGAGAATATCCTGTTCTCTGGCTCCGATCGCTTTTCTTAGTCCGATTTCCCCGGTTCTTTCCGAAACCGAAACGAGCATAATATTCATTACCCCGATACCACCGACAATCAGGGAAATACCGGCGATTAAAGCCAAAAGTAGGGTGAGACCCTGGGTAATCGTGGCGAAGATTTCGATCATCTGTTTAGCAGTTTCGACGCGAAAATCATCCTCAGCGACGATTTTATGGCGTAAACGCAGGAGATTCTGGATTTGGAACTTAGCGGCCCGGATTTCCTCCCCCGATCGCGCGGTGAGACTAATCCAACTCAACTCGACACCGTAGGGTCCGGTTTTGCCCACCAGTTGCGAGTTCATGGTGCTAAGGGGAATAATCAGCATTTCATCCTGATTATTGCCAAAAAAGGAGCCTTTCGCCTCTAAAATCCCGATCACCTCAAAACTGAGATTTTTGATCCGCAGCTGTTGACCAAGGGGATTTTGGGTGGGAAAAAGTTGCGCTGCCACTTCAGTGCCGATCACTGTTACCCGTTTGTTGCGGGCTAGATCGATATTATTGATAAAACGACCTTTTTCTAGGGTAAAATTGCGGACAGAAGCGTATTCTGGGGTGCTTCCCGTGACTAGAGCCGTCATGTTGCGATTACGATGGGAAATCAGGAAACGAGCGTTTATTTCCGGGGCGACTTCAGCGACGGTGGGAACCTGTTCGGCGATCGCCTGAGCATCGGCTAAAACTAGGGTTTTCGGTAAATTAACGGTGGTATTGCGTGCTTGTCGCGACCCCGGCACCACAAAAATGGTATTGGGTCCCAAGTTAGCAAACTGGTCATTGGCTAAGGTTTGCGCCCCTTGGCCAATACCGATCATGGCCACTACTGAAGCGTTACCGATGATAATCCCTAACATAGTCAGGCCGCTACGCACTTTATTGGCCCCTAGGGTGGAGACGGCCATTTTTAAACTTTCGATGATAAACATATCAGTTATCAGTGGGGTGTGGGGTGTGGGGTGTGGGGTGTGGGGTGTGGGGTGTGGGGAGAATAAATAAAATAATCTCCTGTCCCTGAATCCTGTCCCCTGAATCCTGTCTCCTGAATCCTGTCTCCTGAATCCTGTCTCCTGAATCCTGAATCCTGACTCCTGTCCGATCAGAAAAAAGACAATTTGGAGATATTTGTTAAGAAAAATTATTGAGATTTTTGATTATTTTTGATTAGTTTTCGAGGTATCTTCGGCTCCTTCGGGGAGATCGATAAAGACCTTTTCTCCAGCTTCCAAACCTGATAAAATTTGGGTTTTATCGTCTAAGACCAAACCGATCGAAACGGGTTGAAAACTGGGTTTATTTTCGGCATCGGGAACTAAAACCCCTGACTTGCCTTCCCGGGTGACAATGGCGACAGTCGGCACGACGAGGGCATTATCTAACTGCTGGCCGACAAAAGTTACATCCACATTCATTTTCGATTTGAGTTTGTCCCGTCCCGTCACCAAACCGATTCTCACTTCAAAAGAAGTAACATTATCCTCGATAATTGCTTCGGGAGCCACGAGAATAACTCGACCTTCAAAGACTTCTTCAGGAAAAGCATCGGCGACAATTCGCACTGGTTGGCCGCGCTGCAATAAACCCACATCTACTTCCGGCACTTTAGCAATCACTTCCAATCCCGATGCCAGGGCGATAATCGAGGTGGAAGTGGCGGAAGCGGTACTGGAGGCCGAAGTGGTGGGAGTGACAAAAGAACCCTCGGTGGCGTATTTTTGGGTGACGATGCCATCAAAGGGAGCAGTAATGACTGTATCGCGGTATTGAATCTTGATTTGCTCTAAATCGGCCCTGGCGGCCGCTACAGATGATTCTAGTCGAGCAAGCTCGGTTTCTTGGGTTTTTTGGCGTTGTTCGAGGGCAAATTTCGCTTCTGCGATCGCTGCTGCCGCTCCTATCATTTCCTGCTCAATTCCAGCCACTTCTGGGGAAGCGGTTTTATCCGCTTGTTCCAAACGGCGGATCGATTCGTCTAAATTGGCTTTAGCGTTGAGATATTCATTGAGGACGGCATCAAATTGGTCTTGAGCGATCGCTCCTTCCTGGACTAAATTTTCATTGCGTTTAACCCGATTTTCTGCTAGTCGAAAACGGGATTGGGCTGCTTGTACCTGAGCTTGCAGCTGGTCTAAATCTTTGGGAATTCTTTCTTTGGCCTGAGCTAAACGGGCTTCTAATTGCTTATAACTGGCCTGGGCCTGATAAAATCGGGCTTGTAATTGCCGGATATCTTCGGGAATACTGCGTTTAGCCTGTTCCAGACTGGCTAGAGCTTCCCGCAGATGCGCTTCTGACTGCATTCCCCGGGCATACACCTCTAAATTATCCATGACGGCGAGGGTTTGTCCCCTTTTAACAATCATGCCCTGATCCACCAATAATCGCACTAATCGGCCGGGGTTTTTCGGGCTAATGTTGACACTTTGGATTGGTTCCACCCTACCACTAGCTTTAATTTCCACAGCGAGGGTTTCCCGTTGAGCAGGAACGGTCATTTTCGCCAATTCCAGGCCAGGAGGAGGAGTTTGCAGCAAGCGATAAGAAACCACTCCCACCGCCAGAAAACCACTAGCCATGAGTCCGAATATCCAAAATAGGGGGCGATTTGATTTTCCCAACACGGTTATTGCCATCGATCAGCCAAAAGTTAATTGGTTATATACTAACGTCTCTAGAGTTGCCTTTGTTGTTTCTTTAGCCAACAACTCCCAAGCGAGATAGACTGATTAAAAAAGGCCTATCGCGGGGGTAAACTGTGCCAAAACTTCAATTAATCATTTCTTTGCTCATTTTTTTCGTCGCTGGCAGCCCGCCGGCTTTTTCCCAAGCGCTACTCCCCTACGCCATCGAACCGGAGTTAGAACAGATGGAACAAGCGGGAATTGAAATGGCCGAAGATGCCATCCAATTAGCTCGTTTTCGCCGTACCGATGCGGCCCTCGGACGGGCTAAGTTAGCGGTGCAGTTAGCCCCCCATCTCTATCAAACTTGGTTTATTCTCGGTAGTTTATATCTGCAAGACGATCAGGTGCAACCCGGTATCGAGGCATTAAATCAATCTTTGTCCCTTGCTCCCGCCGATGCCCACGCTAATATTAAATTTTCCCTCGGTAGTGCCTATTTTCAGAATCAAGATTACAAGTCTGCTATTGCCCAGATTGAAGCGGGTTTGCAAATGAAACCCGATATCTCCCCCGCTCTTTTTGATCTCGGTAATTCCTATCTCAAGTTAGCACAATATCCCCAAGCGATTGCAGCTTACGAAAAAGCTGTTAGTCAAGATAAAAATTTTTGGCCCGCTATTAATAATATTGGTTTAGTTAAATACGAACAGGGTGACAAGGAAGCAGCCCTTAAAGATTGGCGGGCCGCTTTGAAAATTGATCCTAAACAGGCGGAACCTCAGTTAGCTATTGCGGTGGCTATTTATAGTCAAGGTAAAACCGAGGAGGGCATCAAATTAGCTCAGGCCGCTCTCACTAGCGATAGTCGTTATGTCAGTCTAAAATTTTTAGAGGAAAATCTCTGGGGTCAACGTCTTCTGCAAGACACGGAGAAAATGTTTAATCATCCTAAAATGAAAGATTTTATCGCTCGTTTACCAAAACCAACCCCAGAACCAGAGGAAGAAAATTAATCTGATAGCAGCAAGCATTAATACTAAATCCGTTGAGTATAGGCTACATATCAGGATAGGCAAGAGGCAAGAGGCAAGAGGCAAAAGGAGGAATAGATAATCAGTCTTTAATAACTGGATTTAGTATAAGATAACCCCTTAGTCAATTTGCTAGAAATTCTTAAGGCTTGCTCTAGCTAATTAGGATAAACTCGCCCTTTCCAACTTCCCCCTTGGCCGCGCCAATAACCCAGGGCAGAATCCACAGTCATTAAACTATAAAAGAGGGCAATTAGGGGTAAAGTTGAAGCCCGCAGGGGGGATAATTTA
>NZ_JASJFF010000246.1:0-1478 GCF_030065435.1 Microcystis sp. M53603_WE2 | reverse complement strand
CGCTCTACATGAGATTTTCTCTGCCTATGGTGACTCTTTCTCCTATCCTTCTCGTCTCATCCACCCCCCGGCCGGGGAATTATATTGGTTACTCGATGCGGCCGCTGGTTCCTCTTTTGTCTAGAGAATAGGGGAATAGGGGAATGGGGGAATGGGGGAATGGGGGAATTTCAACTAAAACCCCAACACCCCAAAACCCTAACACCCCCCGCAACGCGCACGCAGTGACCACCCCAACACCCTAAAACCCCAACACCCCAACACCCTAAAACCCCAACACCCCAACACCCTAAAACCTAACCCCTAATCTGCTTTTTTACTTTTTACTTTTTACTTTTTACTTAAAAATGATCGTTTGTCCCAATTGCGAACATACTAACCCCGATGAGGCCAGTCAATGCGAGGCCTGTTACACTCCCTTGCCGCGGATGTCTTCCTGTCCTAATTGTGGGGCAACCATCCAAACTGATGCCACCTTTTGCGGTCAGTGTGGCTACAATTTACAGCCTAATTCCGTTCCCATGGTGGCAGCCGAGGCCGAATCGGAATCGGAACCTGAACCCGTCCCACCAGTCCCTACACCCACCGTCGCCTCGATCGCACCTCCTCCTGTTGCCCCTCCACCGGTTCGGGCTGCCACCCGCTTACAGACGGAAATAGCTAGTTTGCAGCACCTGCAAACCGATAGCAAAATTGAATTACCCCTACATCTATCGGTAATTCATATCGGCAAACCTAACGATCGCATTCCCCCCGATATCGATGTTTCCGGTTTTCCCGATTCTGATATCGTCTCCCGGGTTCATGGCGATATCCGCGTCGAAGCGGGCCTCTATTACCTCGAAGACAGCGGCAGCGCTAACGGAACCTACGTTAATCACACTCCCCTACCCCCCGGCAATCGTCATCGTCTTCGGGCAGGCGATCGCATTTCCCTCGGTAAAGGGGACAAAATGACTTTTATTTTCCAAATGTCCTAAAAGGGGACAGGTGTTAGGTGTTAGGGGTTAGGGTTTTAGGGTTTTAGGGTTTTAGGGTTTTAGTTGAATTCCCCCACTTCCCCATTCCCCTATTCCCCCATTCCCCTATTCCCCCATTCCCCCACTTCCCCACTTCCCCACTTCCCCACTTCCCCACTTCCCCACTTCCCCATTTCCCCACTGAAAATTATGCGTACAAATTGGCGAATCGGCTCTTTATTGGGCATTCCTCTCTATATTGATTCCTCGTGGTTTTTGATTCTGGCTTTTGTCACCTTGATCAATGCCACTGATGCAGAAATTCAGTCTCTGGCGGCCCAGAGTTCTGTTTTAGCGTGGTTACTTGGTTTAATCATGGCTTTATTGCTGTTTATCTCGGTTTTACTCCACGAATTAGGTCATAGTTTAATGGCTCGTTGCCAAGGCATCGAGGTCAATTCCATTACCCTGTTTCTCTTTGGAGGTATGGCCTCGATCGATCGAGAATCTCGGACTCCT
>NZ_JASJFF010000475.1:0-8886 GCF_030065435.1 Microcystis sp. M53603_WE2 | reverse complement strand
TTTTGCCTTGTTGATGGCCTTCGCTTGGCGTTTATTACCAGAAATTGCGGTGGGAACCCATCAGAAAATCTTTCTTGACTTGGGATTAGCCGCTATCGGACTATTAGGGGTAATTGTCGCGGTTTTTGTGGGTACAGGGCTAATTAATAAGGAAATTGACAAGAGAACTATTTTAGTTTTGATTCCTAAACCCCTGAGTCGGGCCGAATTTATCCTCGGTAAACACTTGGGTTTGTCCGGGGTTTTAGCGGTGATGTTGGGGGTAATGTTGGTGATTTACCTGCTGATGTTGTCGGGGATGAAAGTATCTTTTCAAGCTTTACCCCTGATTGTCTCGGTTTTCTATCTCGGTTTGGAATTAATTCTCATCGCAGCCGTGGCGATCGCTTTTGGGGTATTTACCAGTTCGATTTTAGCCACGTTAATGACTTTTGGGGTCTATCTAATGGGTCACATCAGCAAAGATCTGATCCAATTGGGTATAATCAGCAAAAATGCCAATATCCTCGCTATCACTAAAAATATTTATCTAATTCTCCCAGATTTAGAGAGATTAAATTTTAGAAACGAGGCCGTTTATGGTTTGCTGCCTAGTGCTGATGTCTTAATCGCTAATGCCCTCTACAGTCTCGTTTATACTGGTCTATTATTGGGTATCTCCATCCTCATCTTTTCACGACGACAATTTTAAATAGCGTTGCTGAATCAAGGGATGAATGGCAACTGTGCAGGTTCCCGTGCCAAAGTTAGTTTGGGTCTAGGTTTTAAAAATCCCAGCAAAGAGGATTCAGATCACAAATGAGCAACGCCTAAAATTGTACTGGCAGAAAAACCGCTCATCGCTGGTAGGAATGGTCAATATCGATTAGTTTATAGACATGATTAGCCATGAAATTAAAGGCACAACTGCATATTTTAAGTCGAGACGCCGTCAATTACGGACTGGCCCCCGTAGTCATGGAAGAAGCGGTTAATCCCGTCCTTGCGGCCATGGCCAGACAGTTAAAACATTTACAATACTATGTGGTGCAGAATAGCCAGGGTGATTGGTTACTAACCACCTTAGCCCATCGGCGGCAGCCGCAACAGGAGAAAAGGGTAATCTATGCCTTTGCTACGGAAAAAATGGCCATATCTGCTCAAAATACCCCCAATTCACCCCTATCAACGCTCCTGATTCCCGTAACCCATCTTTTATTCCAATTATTTGCCCTAGAAAAAGTAGATAGTATTATTTTTCTAGAAAATGCACACACCGCTCAAACGGGAAAAGAAATCACCCGGACCCAATTAAGGGCCAATATTGAAAAACAACTGCAAAAACTAGCGGTAATCCCTCCCCATCTTGCTTAACCTAGTGTAACCAGAGAGATTTTTGAGAAAGGAGGGTGTCGCTAGTGTGGGCCACACTTCACCCCATCAGATATAGTAGAAGTACAGTATATAGATTTTCAACCGTAAAACGACGGGGTTTTAACCCAAATTTTCGATAAAACGGCCCTCGATTGTCAAGCTGTATCCCTAACAATGAAGCAGTTAAACTAGGAGCCGTCGGAGGCGAAAGTCTCACCCACGTTTCTCAAGGGGAGGAGATGGAGGTAACTCTATGCTCAAACCCTAATGGATAGATTGTAATCTATCAGTATCCGCCGCTACTAATAACTTAAATCTTAGCCAGAATGCCAGATTTACACTTGCTTAATTCTCATCCACAGGCCCTAGAAACTGCCTTCATCCCCACTGCCGACCGGTCTTTTTCCTCCCCTCTATCCCTCGACCTGGAGAGAATTAATCAACGTTTTGACTTCGCTAACGCCGCAGAAATCGTCGCTTGGGCGGAAGCCACCTTTGGGGAAGGTTTGGTGATGAGTACCAGTTTCGGCATTCAAGCGGCGGTAATGTTGCACCTCGTCACCGCAATTATCCCCGATATTCCCGTCATTTGGATCGATACTGGCTATCTTCCCCCGGAAACCTATCAATTTGCCGAAGACTTAAGCCAACGCCTCCATTTAAACCTGAAAGTTTATCAATCTCCCCTCAGTCCCGCCCGCATGGAAGCAATCCACGGTAAACTGTGGTCAAATAACGATCTGGACTCCCTCAATCTCTACGACAAAATCCGCAAGGTGGAGCCGATGCAACGGGCCCTGAAGGAATTAAAGGCCACCGCTTGGTTAGCAGGTTTACGTCGCGACCAAACCGACCACCGCAAAACTCTCCAATGGGTCAATCCACAGGGCGAACGTTACAAAATATTACCGATACTTGACTGGAATGCCAAAACCATCTATGACTATCTGACTAAATACGATCTTCCCTACCATCCCTATTTTGATCTAGGTTATGTCTCCGTGGGCGATTGGCACTCCAGTCGGCCTTTAACCGCCAATGATAGCAACGAACGAGACACCCGTTTCAAGGGTTTAAAACAAGAATGCGGTCTTCATTTACCCTTAACCCCCGGAGAAGCACAAAGTCTCGACGCAAGCTCCCTATAACTGCCGGGGTGGAAAATTTGCCGGTGCGATCGGTTCCTAGACGTTGGACAATGGTTAATGATTATTAATCCCCCATTAACCATGGCTATTTTAGAAAATTTTCTCGAAGTCGGCTCTCTCCAGTGGTTTTATCGACAGGTTAACCCCGCTCAACAACCGGATACAACCCCCGTGATCCTACTCCATGGTTTACCCGCCCATGGCTATATTTGGCGGGAATTATTAACCAGTTTAGAAGAATATAACATTAATGCCATTGCCCCCGATTGGATCGGTTCCGGTTTATCCGCTAAACCCGATGCCAGAGATTTCGCCTACACACCTAGCGCTTTTTGTCAAGCCTTGGCCGATTTTATTCAAGCTCTCCAATTGCCGAAAATCTCCCTCATTGTCCAGGGTTTTTTAGCCTCCGTCGGTTTACAATACGCCCTAGAAAATCCTGATAAAATTGAGCGCTTGATCGTTTTAAATACTCCCCTCTCCAGGGATGTTAAATTACCCTGGATAATGAAACAATGGGGGCTACCTTTCCTCGGAGATATGGCGACTCAAGACCCCTTATTAGTCGATCGTACTTTAGAAACCGGTAGCGGTTTTGTGATTAGTGATGCAGATCTGGCTATTTTCCGTCAACCTTATCTAAAAACTTCGGCAGTGGGTCGCGCTTTACTGGCCACGATTCGCAATTTAAACCTATCGAAAACTATGGCAGAAATTGAGACAGGTTTAGAGAACTTTGAAAAACCTATCCTTTTTGTCTGGGGAATGGGCGATCCTTGGTTATCTTCTGTCACTGTCGAAAAATTAGCTACTAAATCAGGAGTGGAATTAATCCCCCTCGCAGAAGCGAAACACTATCCCCAAGAACATTGGTCAAAAGAAATTAGTCCCCAGATTATTAATTTTCTCGGACGCAAAACCTAAAGAGCTATTTAAGGTGATGCAGAAATTGTCTCAATTACCCTTCTCTGATTATAGTAGAAGCGGAGGCTTCGCTTTTTCAAAATTTCTGCGTTTAGGGCTAGTAATTTATCGATATAACAAAAAATTATTGAAGTTTAAATAGTGATAAAAATTTTTGTTCGTTCAAAACGATAGGTAAGGAGGAGATATAGGAATAATTCTCTACAAAGACAATTTTTGGAGATTTATTTATGCAATTTAGAGAATTTGACTGGGATCAGTCTAAAAGATATTCTAATATAGAGAAGCATGGGATAGATTTTGCGGCTGTTCCTCCTATTTTCGATGGTCACTGTCTAATCAGAGAAGATAATCGCCAAGATTACCAAGAAATAAGGATGTGTTTGCTGGGACAATTAAACGGGATAATCTGTTATGTTGTCTATACTATAAGAGGGGAAACTTGCCGATTGATTAGTGCTAGGAGAGCAAACGAACGTGAGCGAAGAAAGTATCAAGAGAGTATCCCCCAAGATGGGGATTGTTAACACAAAAGAGGAAAGGCAAGATTTAACCGATTGGGAGCGAGTTAAATCGATGAGCGATGCAGAAATCGAGGCTAATGCTTTGTCAGATCCCGATGCGCTTCCTTTTGATGATGATTGGGAAAATGCGGCGATTATTTCTGCTTATAATAAATTAACATCTCAATAATTGCTAAAACTGATAATTGTCTCAGGGTTACTTGTTATGAAAGTTTAATAGACTGTTGTTCAAGAAAATAGTGATAAATTTTTTTGTTAGCTCAAAACAATAAGCAGGTAATCATTTGATAGTAATCATTCCACATTACCCTCAAATCGAATTACTTAATATTGATTATTTGAACCATATTTTCAAGTCTATGTATATAGGCCTGATGATATCTCCATGCTTCTAAAATACTTTGTAATAATTCATCTTTTGAAAAACAACCAGAATCAGCTACATCTTCAATTTGTCTGATTAGATCATCTTCTAACTCCAATTCTAGCATACTCACTTGTTTAGTTGTGTCTGCCATACTTTTATCTATCTAAAAGTTGATGGAACTATCATACCATAGGAACTCAGCACTGTGGTATCTATTGAACCCCACATTACACCCACATTACACCCATTGCTATGCCTTGCATATATGTATATATAATACCACCTACTAAATACCCTATTATACCCCCTATTGTACCTAAGCATGAATAAAACCTAAGATTATTTTGGTTAAAATTTGCGAAAAATAGCCTTTTAATAACAAATAAGTGAATAAGTTGATGGTATTTGACCTATTGCACCCATTGAGTACCGTCAGGACTCGTTTATGTTGATTTGACATAGTTGACATATCTGGTGTAATTGCTTGACATATCCAGTGTAATAGTTGGTTGACATATCTGGTGTAATTAGGGTAAGATAGGATACTGTAGTTAGGATGCTAAGTTTCTAAAGGCAGACTATTATGGACATCTATGAGAAAGGACGATGACAACCCTTAAATCAAACTGTAGGGTCAATTCATGAATTGACCCTACTATAGCCCTCAATGGTAAAAATAGCTCTTCTCGACCTTACAGATACTTGAATATCCGTAAGAATGCCTATGTCCACGGTGCTGCCGGTAAACGCGATCAGTAGCTGGTCTGAGAGGATGAGCAGCCACAGCTGGTCTGAGAGGATGAGCAGCCACCCAAGAATGCTTATGTCCACGGTCCTGCTGGCAACGATACCCTCAACGGTAGCAAGGACGGCAATGATACATTCAATGGTAAAAATGGCTCTTCTCGACCTTAGTGATCAGTTATCAGTGAATCGATACAATCCATTCACTAAATTAACAAAAAAAAATGGCTACCAGACAATTTCGAGTAAATCTTAGTCAAAAGGACTCTGAATATCTTAAAGAAATAGCTAAAGAGCTAGACTTAACAGAGTCTGAAGTCATTCGTAAAGGATTAAAACTCATGGCTTTATATGCTAAAACTGAGACGGAGGAAGATACTCAATTAATACTGCAAAAAGGTAATGAACAGAGACCACTACTAATTGTTTAGTTATGACCAGTGATTCAAAAAATGAGACAGAGGAAGTTAACAACCCAAAAGATTCCAGCGCTTCTTTGGTTCTTCCAACTGAAAGGAACTCTGTGCGTCATAATCTAAAGAAGAATCCGGAGCCTTATCATTTAGACAATGAAGTATCTGAATTTGGTAAACCAGCTACAGCTATATCACCCTCAGACCAAAGACATAATTTTAATACTAAAGTAGCTGGTTCCTTAGCAACGTGGCTTTGGTTGGGATTGTTAACCACTGCTGGTTTACAAATTCTTTCTATTTGTCTCATTTCTTTTGCTTCTCTTGGAATTTTTAATTTAAATATAAATTTGAAAGCTATCGAAGAACAAGAAGTACAAAGTAGAGTGGATAAAGCGGCAACCCTAATTAATGATTCTTCTAAGACAATTTATACTTTTTTAGGGCCAATAGCTACAGCAGTCACCGCCTTTTATTTTAGTGGTTTGGGTAGTTCGTCGAAAACTAACGATGAAAACTCTGAAAATGAAAAAAATGAATAGAACTTTCAAAAAAACACGAAAAAATCTCTCCCATTGGTAATTTTAGTACAAGGGCCAGAAATCTCAACCCCAGAAACCTCTCCTCCCCACTCTCCTATACTTTTGAAGTGGAAGAAAGTTTTAGCTTAATTAATCTGGCTACAGGCCTGTTTTTGTCGTTTCTAAATACCCCTGATAACTTGACCGGAACTGTTCGATCGATAGGTTCTTTGTCCAATATTCTACCAGAGCATGACCCCAGGCCCAAGCTTCCTTGTCGGCAGTGCTAGAATTTTCTAATAGTATTGGCCAAAGTGCCAATAAATCAAAACTTTTATTCTCTGGATTCAAGAGAGAAGAAAGCTCGTAGGCCATCTGTAATTTACCGATCGCTACTGGTAATTGTTCCACAGGAATTTGTTCAGCTAAAAGATAGGCTAAAGTCGGTCTTCCCGTGGCTAAAGTGGAGATAAAACCTAGAATAGGACTTTTTAATAGGGCCGTTAAACCTTGCCCCGTGGCCATCTGTAAAGTATAGCGATCGATTATTTTCGCCGCTGCCAGGGTTCGAGTTTCCAAATCCGCTAAAAAACGGGCTAAACGCAACTGTTTGGCGGGCGAAATTGCCCCCAGTAAAGCGATTGATAACTCCTCATCCCCCCAAGCTTCTCTATCTGGCTGTTGACTGACCATCGGCAAAATGCGATCGCAGAGATCCTCGAATAATTCCGCCCGATACTGCAAGCATTCGCGGATATTGACTTCTTTGGGACTTTCTCCCGTCAGCCAATTATAGGGGGGTTGCCACTCTCGCAGCGGACGCAGGCGATCGACTTGAGAAACACAGACTATAACTGGTAAATTGTCAATAGTTTGTTGCAAATCTTTAAGAAAAGCCTCATCCATGGCCAGGGCGGGATCGAGGGCGGGAGTTACCAGAATCAATAAATCGGCGTTTTCGGCATAATTGAGAACCTTTTGCCGATAATCAGCCCTATTTGCCTGTTCATAGCCCGGGGTATCCCAGAGGATTAACTCGTCCCCTTCTGAGGTTTGCCAATGGTAGGATTGGATCGCGTCGGTACTAGGCAATAGATCCACTTGGGCTAAATCGGCCCGAAAGAGAGTATTAATTAAACTGCTTTTGCCGGCCCCGGTGCGTCCAACCAGCAGAATGTTAACCGGTTGGCGATCGATTTCCGTGATCGGTTCAGCTTGGGCGAGAATTTCCTTGAGAGTAGTGGTGGCGATTTTGGTCTTGGTGGGGAGAGTTGGGGCGAGATTACTGCCACTGTAGAGTAACACCGCTTGGCGAGAGAGATTTCTTAGGGCATTTTCCCGCAAAACTTGCCCTAAATTGACTAATAATTGCTGATCCGCTTGATCGCTGTATTTTTGACTGGCAACTTTAGCCACAGCCGCAGCGGGATTGATTACCCATTGCGCCCAATTCCAGACTTGCCAAAGTTTCTGGGCCGAGGGTTGCAATTTTTGATAAACTTCGTAGGCCTGATAGGCTTGGCCGATGGTGATTTGATTCAGGGCCGGGGAAAGATTCCGCATCCAGCGATCGCTATCATCCACGGTTCCCCGAATTAAACCGTAGGCCTGGGGAATGTAAATATTTAATAAGGGGTACTTGACATCGGGGTAATATATATGGGCGATGGCACTGACCAAATCCTGACAGCGTTGCCAAAAAGTCGCCCAATCTTCCCAAACCGGGCGATCATTGCGGGCTTCGACGATAATCCTCTCGATAATTTCCTCGACATTGCCCCCGGAATCACCGTCGGGAGAGGTTAATTCTGCCTTAATTTCGCCAATGGTGGCTTCAATTTCCCCGACTACTGGGCGCGTCCATTTGACCAACAGGAAGCGCCAAGCGACAAAAATCAGGGTAAAAACTGCCCAAATCCAATTTAAACCCCATTGATGGATCTGAAAGCCGGCGGCCACGATCAGAAAGATGACCACGGCGGCGATCGGAACTGCTAAAATCAATCCTTGCCAAGTTTTTAACCGTAACATTGCTCGATCTGGTTTTTTTCCATTCTACCGATCTCTGATTCTCGGTTAGGGGGCAGTCCTGATGCCAAAGTTGGCACCGCCAAGCCTGAAAATATTCTGATTGACGAATTGGCGTTATTTCAGCTTCTATTTTCCAGTCAGTCCCGATGAAAAAATTTTCACCCCCACAGATGAAAGAGGTTTCCTTCCCTACACCCCACACCCCACACCCTACACCCTCTTTCAAGTCAGAAATTAGACAGTGGCATCAATTTGGGCGAGGATTGCTGTGGACAACTGACAAAGTTGTTGATGACAAGGACCATTACTAGCCATGATCCCCCCCCATTGCCGCACATCGCCGCGATTATAGCGCACGGGTTGACCGTCAAAATAGGAAAATTTGCCGCCTGCTTCCGTTAAAATCAACTCTGGAGCGGCAAAATCCCAGTCTTTAGCCGCCGATTTCCCCGATAGGGAGATATAAACATCGGATTTTTGTTCGAGGATAGTGGCAATTTTACAGCCCACACTACCCACATAATTTTTACCGAAGAAGGGTATTTGACTTAATAAATTATCAAAACGTTGGTCGCGATGGGTACGACTAACCACCAGATAGAGATCGGTAATTTTATCTTTATTGGCAACTTTTACCTGTGTAATATTTCCGTCGCTAGTTTCTAGAAAAGTGCCTTTTCCTTTTTGGGCAAAATAGAGTTTTCCTTGATCCGGCAGGGCAACCACGGCGATGATCGGTCTTCCTTGATAACATAAGGCGATATGTAGGGCATATTCTCCCGTTTTGTCGATAAAATCGCGGGTTCCGTCCAAAGGATCGATAATCCATACCCAATCTTTCGGGATAGCTTCATTACCCTG